>NZ_UWOA01000048.1:0-34789 GCF_900604305.1 Mycobacterium sp. P7213 | reverse complement strand
GGCCCACGCACGCCATGAAGTCCTGGTCCGAGACCATCGGTACGCCCAGCTCGCGCGCCAGGTAACCCTTGCCCTGTTCGGGGCGGCCCTCGTTGCAGATCACCAGTGAGGTGTGGGCGTCGACGACGTCGCTGTAGGCCAGCCCCGCGTGCAGGATGCGTTCGACGAGCTCCTCATGGGTGCGGGTGCACTCCGCCGACAACGCCACCCGCATGCCCTGCACCAGCGGGCGTCCCCGCACGTAGCGACCCGGGTTGAGGTAGGCACAGGGCATCCGCGACGCCAGCGCCTTCAGCGGTCGCAGTTCCTCGTGGGTGATGCGGCCGTTGGGCCACCGGCGCCGAGTCACCGGCCGCACCGGCAACCACACGTCACGCTCCCGGGCGCGCTGGAGCGCAGGCTCCAGCACCCCGGCCAGCACCCGCGCGTCATCGAGTGCGTCGTGCGCGCGGGTCTGGACGACGCCCCAATGCGCGGCCAGCGTCTGCAACCGCAGGTTGGGCAGGCCCAGGTCCAACCGCCGCGCGAGCTCCAGGGTGCACATCACCGAATCGACGGGCAGTACCGCACCGGCCATCTCCGCTTCGGCCGCCAGGAACGTGTAGTCGAACGCCACGTTGTGGGCCACCAGGGTCCGCCCCGGCAGCAGTGCGACCACCTCGTGGACCACGTCGGCGAACTGCGGCTGCCCGGCCAGCATCTCCGCGGTCAGCCCGTGCACATGGGTGGGCCCGGGGTCGGTGCCCGGGTTGAGCAGGTGCGACACCGACTGCTCCACCCGGCCGTCGGCGTCGAGCGCCAACGCGGCGACACTGAGCACCCGCGCTTGCCCGGGCCGAAACCCCGATGTCTCGACATCGACCACGACCCAGCCGTCGCCGGGTTCGCGAGCCGGTCGGCCCCACCGAGCACTCATGTGACGAGGATGGCATGCGGGTCGGACGATGGCCGGGCGGCAAGGGCCCGTGTCGGGGCAATTTAAACTTCCCAGGGCGATCGCAAGCACGGCGCCCGCGCCGCGCGTAGCGGGTCGCCCTAAACTTCCCAGGGCGATCGCAAGCACGGCGCCCGCGCCGCGCGAAGCGGGTCGCCCTAAACTTCCCGAGTGATCACCGCCCGAGGACGCCTGGCCCTGGCCGCCGGCGCGAGCGCCCGGTGGGCGTCGCGCGTGACCGGCCGCGGTGCGGGCGCGATGATCGGCGGTCTGATCGCGATGACCCTGGACCGATCGATCCTGCGTCAGCTCGGCACGGGGCGACGCACCGCGATCGTCACCGGCACCAACGGCAAGTCGACCACCACCCGCATGCTCGCCGCCGCACTGAGCGACCTGGGCGCGGTGGCCACCAACTCCGAGGGCGCCAACATGGACGCCGGGCTGGTTGCGGCGCTGGCCGCCGACCGCACCGCGCAACTGGCGGCGCTCGAGGTCGACGAGATGCACGTCCCGCACGTCGCCGATGCGGTATCGCCGGCCGTGGTGGTGCTGCTCAACCTGTCCCGGGACCAGTTGGACCGGGTCGGCGAGATCAACGCCGTGGAGCGCGCGCTGCGCAGCGGCCTGGCCCGTCATCCGGAGACGGTGGTGGTCGCCAATTGCGATGACGTGCTGATGACTTCGGCCGCCTACGACTGCCCCAACGTGGTCTGGGTCGCCGCGCGTGCCGGCTGGTCGGGCGACTCGGTCAGCTGCCCGCGCAGCGGCGAGGTGATCGACCGCCAGGAGGATCACTGGCGCTCCAGCGGTAGCGAGTTCAGCCGTCCCGCCCCGCAGTGGTGGTTCGACGACGACGCGCTCTACGGACCGGACGGGCTGGTGCTGCCGATGCGACTGGCCCTGCCCGGCACCGTCAACCGCGGCAACGCCGCCCAGGCCGTCGCCGCCGCCGTCGCCCTGGGCGCCGATCCGGCCAAAGCGGTGGCCGCGGTCTCCGCGGTCGACGAAGTGGCCGGCCGCTACCGCAGTGTGCGGGTCGGCGAGCACACGTTGCGGATGCTGCTGGCCAAGAACCCGGCCGGCTGGCAGGAGGCGCTGTCGATGGTGGACAAACATGCCGCGGGGGTGGTGATCGCTGTCAACGGTCAGGTGCCCGACGGCGAAGACCTGTCCTGGCTGTGGGATGTGCGCTTCGAGCACTTCGACACTGTGCCCGTGGTGGCGGCCGGCGAGCGCGGCACCGACCTGGCCGTGCGGCTGGGCTACGCCGGGGTACAGCACACCCTGGTGCACGACACCCTCGCGGCGATCGCGTCCTGCCCGCCCGGGCCGGTCGAGGTGGTGGCCAACTACACCGCGTTCCTGGCGCTGCAGCGGAGGTTGGGTGATGGCTGACACCGTTCGGATCGGGCTGGTGCTGCCCGACGTGATGGGGACCTACGGTGACGGCGGCAACGCGGTGGTGCTGCGTCAACGGTTGCTGATGCGCGGGATTCCCGCCGAGATCGTCGAGGTCACCTTGGCCGAACCGGTGCCGGAGTCTTTGGACCTCTACACCCTGGGCGGCGCCGAGGACTACGCACAGCGACTGGCCACCCGGCACCTGATCACCCACCCGGGCTTGCAGCGCGCGGCGGCGCGCGGAGCGCCCGTGCTGGCGATCTGCGCGGCCATTCAGGTGCTGGGGCACTGGTATGAGACCTCGGCCGGTGAGCGGGTCGACGGCGTCGGGTTGCTCGATGTGACCACCTCTCCGCAGGAGTCGCGCACCATCGGCGAGGTGGTGGCCACGCCGCTGCTGGCGGGGTTGTCGGCGCCACTGACCGGCTTCGAGAACCACCGCGGCGGCACCGTGCTGGGGCCGGACGCCGCGCCGCTGAGTGCGGTCACCAAGGGTGCCGGCAACAAGGCGGGCGACGGCTACGACGGCGCGGTGCAGGGCAGCGTCGTCGCCACCTATCTGCACGGGCCGTGCCTGGCCCGCAACCCGGAGTTGGCCGATCTGCTGCTGTCGAAGGTGGTCGGCGACCTGGCGCCCCTGGAGCTGCCGGAAGTGGACGCGTTGCGCCGCGAACGGCTGGCTGCGCCCCGGCGGGTCTGACTACGGTCTGACCATGACCGATCAGAGCGCCGTCGCCCAGGCCGCGATCGCAATCTCCCAGCGCCTCGACGAGCGCCTGGCCGGCACCATCGGGGTCATCGAGGATCTGGTCGCCAAGGAGTCGCCGGACCTCACCAGCGATTCGTCGCTGCTGCAGCTGCTGCATGAGACCGTGTCGGCCAACGTCGACACGTACTTCTCGGCGATCCGGCACAACATTCCGGTGGCTGACATCGCGGCACCGCCGGTCGCCCTGGAACACGCCCGCCGGCTGGCGCAGCGCGGGGTGCCGGTCAACGCGTTGGTGCGCGGCTACCGGCTGGGCCACTCGGTGGCGCTGCAGCTGGTGCTGGAGGAGATCCGTTCTGCCGCGCTGGAACCCGACCTGAGCCTGAGCGTGCTCGGCACCATGTCGACGATCATGTTCGGCTATATCGACGAGATGTCGCAGCAGGTGTCGGCCGTCTATCAGGCCGAACGGGAACGCTGGCTGGAGAGCCGAAACGCGGTGCGCGCGTTGCGGGTCCGCGACATCCTCGCCGACGAGAGCCTGGACGTCGACGCGATGACGACCGCGATCCGCTACCCGCTGCGGCGCACCCACGCCGGGATCGTGGTGTGGTACCCCGACTCGGCCGGCGACCGGCTGGCGGCGGCGGAGGCCTTCGTCAAGAACCTGGCCGAGACGCTGCCGGTGCACGGGTCTCCGTTGTTCGTCCCGGCTGACAGCGCATGCGGGTGGGCGTGGCTTCCGCTGTCCTCGGACGCCGCAGACGACGTGGTGGAACAGATCCGCGCCTGCGCGCTTGCCGCGGAAGGCGAGCCGTGGGTGGCGATCGGCGATCCGCTGCCCGGAGTCGAGGGGTTCCGCCGGTCGCACCAGCAGGCGCTGGCGGCGAACGCCCTGGCGGTCGCCTCCGGCGAAAGCGCGAATCGGGTCAGTGCGGCCCGCGACCCCGGGCTTGGGGCAGCGGCCCTGCTCGGTGGCGACAACCTGACTGCCGCGCGGGCCTGGGTCGCCGAAGTGCTCGGCCCGCTGGCCTGCGCCACCGAGAGCGACGGCCGGCTGCGCGACACCCTGCGGGTGTTCTTGCGAACCGGATCCAGCTTCAAGGCGGCCGGGGAGCAACTCCATTTTCATGTCAACACCGTGAAGTACCGAGTGCAGCGGGCGGTCGAGCGCCGCGGCCGCCCGATCGCCGGCGATCGCTTAGACGTCGAGATCGCCCTGCTGCTGTGTCAGTGGTACGGCACCGCGGTGTTGTCTCCCGGAGACGAATAGTCGGCCGAATTCCGGCCGCGCGGGACGAGCGGCGAGGCTGCGGCGCTCCCTAATGTCAGGCACATCCGAAAACACGTGGTGTGACCGAGGCGAGGGGTTGAACGCGATGAGCACCGAGATGGCCAGCGAACCGAAGCTCTGGCAGGACAAGAAGCGTCACCTGTGGCTGTTGGGCCTGGTGGTGCCCACCATGCTGTTTTTGATGTTGCCGCTGGTGTGGGCCCTGAACCAGGCCGGCCTGCACACCGCGGCGCAGCTGCCGTTGTACATCGGGCCGATCCTGCTCTACGTGCTGCTACCGGCGCTGGACCTCTGGATCGGCGCCGACGGTCAGAACCCGCCGGATGAGGCGATGGCGGCGCTGGAGAACGACAAGTACTACCGCTACGCCACCTACGCCTACATCCCCTTCCAGTACGCCAGCGCGATCTTCGGCGCCTACCTGTTCACCGCCTCGGACCTGGGCTGGCTCGGGTTCGACGGGTCACTGGGCTGGCTGGGCAAGATCGGGGTCGCGCTCACCACCGCGACCGTGGCGGGGGTCGGGATCAACACCGCCCACGAGCTGGGCCACAAGCGCGAGTCGCTGGAGCGGTGGCTGGCCAAGATCACCCTGGCCCAGGTCTGCTACGGCCACTTCTACGTCGAGCACAATCGGGGCCACCACGTCCGGGTGGCCACCCCCGAGGACCCCGCGTCGGCCCGATTCGGTGAAACATTCTGGGAGTTCTTGCCGCGCAGCACTTTCGGCGGCATCCGCTCGGCGTGGGAGCTGGAAGCCCAGCGGGTCCGCCGGACCGGCAAGAGCCCGTGGAACCCGCGGACCTGGGCGGACAACGACGTGGTCAACGCGCTGGCGATGTCGGTGCTGTTCTGGGGCGTGATGATCGCGGTGTTCGGCGTGGCGCTGCTGCCCTACGTGCTGATCAACGCGATCTACGGGTCGTCACTGCTGGAGTCGGTGAACTACCTCGAGCACTACGGGCTGGTCCGCCAGAAGCAGGCCAGCGGCCGCTACGAGCGCTGCACACCGCAGCACAGCTGGAACTCCGACCACATGGTGACCAACCTGTTCCTCTACCACCTGCAGCGGCACAGCGACCACCACGCCAACCCCACCCGGCGCTACCAGACGCTGCGCAGCTTCGACGACTCGCCGAACCTGCCGGCCGGATACGGAGCGCTGATCGGGGTGACCTACTTCCCGCCGGTGTGGCGCAAGCTGATGGATCACCGGGTGCTCGAGCACTACGCCGGTGACATCACCCGGGCCAACATCCACCCCCGGGTGCGCGGCAAGGTACTGGCTCGCTACGGGGCGGTGGCCTGATGGCGGTTTATGAATGCCCGGGCTGCGGCTACCGCTACGACGAGGTCAACGGGGAACCCCGCGAGGGATTCCCGGCCGGCACGCCGTGGCAGCAGATTCCCGACGACTGGACCTGCCCGGACTGCGCGGTACGCGAAAAGCTGGATTTCGAAGTGATCGGAGTGAACTCATGAGCGACTACAAACTGTTCCGGTGCCTGCAGTGCGGCTTCGAATACGACGAGGCGCTGGGCTGGCCGGAAGACGGCATCGAGCCCGGCACCCGCTGGGCCGACATCCCCGAGGACTGGAGCTGCCCGGACTGCGGCGCGGCCAAGGCGGACTTCGAGATGGTGGAAGTGGTCCGGCCGTGAGCGGAGTGGTCATCGTCGGGGCGGGCCTGGCGGCGGTACGCACCGCCGAACAGCTTCGGCGCAACGGCTTTGGCGACCCGATCACGATCGTCGGCGCCGAAGCTCACCCGCCCTACGACCGGCCGCCGCTGTCCAAGCAGATGCTGCGCGGCGAGGTGGAGGACCCAAACGACATAGCTTTGAAGCCGGCGAGTTTCTACGACGACAACGGCATCACCTTGCGCCTCGGTGTCCCGGCTGTCGGTATCGACGCCGCGGCGCACACCGTGGAGCTGGCCGATGGACAGCTGATCGGCTACCAGCAGTTGGTGATCGCCACCGGCCTGGTGCCCAACCGCATTGCGGCGTTCGGCGACCTGGACGGCCTCTGCGTGCTGCGCTCGCTCGACGACTGTGTGGCGCTGCAGCGCCGGGCCGCGAGCGCACGCCGCGCCGTGGTGATCGGCGCCGGCTTCATCGGATGCGAGGTGGCCGCCAGCCTGCGCGGCCTGGGTGTGCAGGTGACGCTGGTGGAGCCGCAGCCCGCACCGCTGGCCGGCGTGCTCGGCGAGCAGGTCGGGGCGTTGATCGCCCGGCTGCACCGCGATGAGGGCGTCGACGTGCGCACCGGCGTGACAGTGGACGCCGTCTCCGGCGGCAACGGCGTCGAGTCGGTGACGCTTTCCGACGGCTCGGTGGTGGCGGCCGATCTGGTGGTGGTGGGCATCGGGTCACGCCCGGCCAGCGACTGGCTGGCCGGCAGTGATATCGCGGTGGCCGACGGTGTCGTCTGCGACGCGGTCGGGCGCACCAGCGCCCCCGATGTGTGGGCGATCGGCGACGTGGCGTCCTGGCGGGATGCGACCGGGAGCCAGATCCGCGTCGAGCACTGGAGCAACGTCGCCGAGCAGGCGAGGACCCTGGTGGCGGCGATGCTGAACCTGGAAGCAGTGGTGAGCCCGGGCGTGCCCTACTTCTGGAGCGACCAGTACGACGTCAAAATTCAGTGCCTGGGAAGCCCGCGCGCCGGCGACACCGTGCACGTGGTCGACGATGACGGTCGCCGCTTCCTGGCCTACTACGAGCGGGCCGGGGTACTGGTCGCGGTGGTGGGCGCCGGTATCCCGGAGAAGGTGCGCACGGCCCGCGCCGGGATCGCCGCCGGGGTGGCGATCGCCGACGTGCTGCAGCCGGTCTAGGGGTGTGAGGGGCGCCAACCGCGGGCGTGGAGCGCCGCGGTGACGCGTTGGACGGTCTCTTGGGGGTTGTCCTCGTTGATCACCTGGATGTTGATCCAGCCCGCGCGTTCCAGTCTGCGCTGACGCTGGTGGTCTCTGACGTACTGCGCACGATCTTTCTGATGATGTTCCCCGTCGTATTCGGCGGACACTTTGTAGCGCTCCCACCCCAGATCAAGCCATGCAAACGGCCAGTAGCGGCGGTCGCACACCGGGATCTGGGTGGTCGGGGTGGGCAGACCTGCATCGATCAGCAGTAGCCGCAGCCAGGTCTCCTTGGGTGAGGCGGCGCCGGCGTCGACGAGCGGCAACACGGAGCGCAGCCGGCGTGAACCCCGTGCACCGCGGTGGTGCTTGGCGATCAGCAGCACGTCCTCGGTACCGAACGGAGTGGCCCGGGCCAGGGCGTCGAGCCGGGCCAGCGCTTTGCCGCGGGGCAGGTGGCGGGCCAGATCGTAGGCGGTGCGGGCAGGTGTGGTGACCGGTATGCCGGCGACTTGGGTGAGCTCGTCGTCGGTCAGGGTTTCATCGCGGGCGATCAGGCCGCGCGGTGGGCGGGTATTGGACCAGATCAACTCGATGGGAATGTCGAGGTCGACCCAATCGGCGTAATGCAACGCAGAGGCCGCGACTCCCGCGATCACGCCTTTGCGCCCCGACCGCAGCCACGCCGCCTCGATCCGGTCACGGACCGTGAGCTCATGTCCGCCAGGCACGTAGACGTCTCGGAAGACGGCCCGGTGCCAGCGCCGAAGCTCGTGTTCGGTCACAACGCCCTGTGCCAGCGCTTCGCTGCCCAGAAATACCGCCGTCATGGCGACATGCTGGTCCCACACACCGACATTTGGCCTCGAACCTCCGCGAGGCTGTAGTTGGCGCGAGAAAGTGCGAGTAGCGGCCACGCCAACTACAGGCTCGCGGGAGGCACCCCCGGGGCTCGCGGGAGAGACGGGTCAGGCCATGGCGCGGCGGCCGGTGAAGGCCCGGCCCAAAGTCAGCTCATCAGCGAATTCCAGGTCGCCGCCCATCGGCAAACCGGACGCCAACCGCGTCACGCTGAGCCCGGGAATGTCACGCAGCACCCGCACCAAATAGGTGGCGGTGGCCTCACCCTCGGTGTTGGGGTCGGTGGCGATGATCACCTCGCTGACGTCAACCCCGTCGACGCGCTCCCCGACCCGATTCAGCAGCTCACGCACCCGCAGTTGCTCCGGCCCGATCCCCGACAAGGGATCCAGCGCGCCGCCGAGTACGTGGTAGCGGCCGCGGAACTCCCGGGTGCGCTCGATGGCCGCGACGTCCTTGGGCTCCTCGACGACGCAGATCTGGGCGAAGTCGCGGCGGGGGTCCCCGCAGATCCGGCAGCGCTCCGCGTCGGAGACATTGCCGCACACCTCACAGAACCGCACCCCGTCGCGCACCTTGGTGAGCACCGCGGTGAGCCGGTCGATCTCCGGCGGCTCCACTGACAGCAGGTGAAACGCGATCCGCTGGGCACTCTTGGGGCCGATACCCGGCAGCTTGCCCAGCTCGTCGATCAGGTCCTGAACCGGACCCTCAAACACCTAGGCTCCCGGCATGCCGAGCGCGCCGCCCATGCCGCCGGCCAGCGGCGAGAGCCGCTGCTGGGCCAGCGTGTGCGCCTTCTTCGAGGCGTCCGCGAGCGCTCCCACGAGCAGGTCCTGCAGGGTCTCGATGTCCTCGGGGTCGACGACCTTCGGGTCGATGTGCACCGCGAGCACCTCGCCGCTGCCGTTGGAGGTGACCTTGACCAGGCCGTTTCCGGCCTCTCCGTGCACCTCGGTGACGGCCAGCTCCTGCTGCGCCTGCAGCAGTCGCTGCTGCATCTGCTGAGCCTGGGCCAGCAACGCCGACATGTCGGGCGGGCCTCCTGGTTGCATGACACTCCCCTTGCGTTGTGGTGTGCGTGGTCTCGATTGGGTTGCGGCTCGGTTTCAGCTGCGAGACCCGGTGCGTGTGAGAATTCCAGCGTAGTCGGCCCCGGCCTACGTTGGCGGCGTGCGCGTACCAGTTCTTGTCCGTGTCGGTATCGCGATCACCGCCGGCCTGGTGGTGGCCGCCGCGGTGCCGAGCGCCCCGCCGTCCTCAGCCGCCCCCACCAACATCGCCGGCATGATCGTGTTCCTCGACCCCGGGCACAGCGGCGCGGGCGACCCCGCTGCGCTGTCACGTCAGGTGCCCAACGGCCGGGGCGGCACCAAGAACTGCCAGACCAGCGGCACCGCGACCAACTCCGGGTATCCCGAGCACAGCTTTGCCTGGGACACCACACTGCGGATCCGCCAAGCCCTCAACTCCGCCGGGGTCCGCACCGCGATGTCGCGAGGCGACGACAACGGGCCGGCGCCGTGCATCGACGCACGCGCCGCGGCGGCCAATGCGCTGCACCCCAATGCCATCGTGTCCATCCACGCCGATGGCGGACAGCCGGCCGGCCGCGGATTTCACGTCAACTACTCCGCACCTCCGCTGAACCCGGCGCAGGAGGGTCCGGCGGTGCGGTTCGCCCAGATCATGCGCAGTCAGTTGCAGGCCGCCGGCATTCCTCCGGCCAACTACATCGGCACTGACGGCTTGAAGGGTCGCGCCGACCTCGCCGGGCTCAACCTGGCCCAGTACCCCTCGATCCTCGTCGAGCTGGGCAACATGAAAAACGCCACCGATGCGGCCCTGATGGAGAGTCCTGCGGGCCGCCAGCGCTACGCCGACGCGGTGGCGCGCGGCATCGCCAGTTTTTTGAGCAGTCAAGCGCAGCTGCCCTGACCGGCGGTTCAGCGAGGGCCGACGCAGGTTCAGCGAGGGCCGACGCGAAAGACCCGAAGCCGGCCGTGGCGTGCGGAACCGCCGATCCGCCGTTAGCGTAGGAAGTGATGTCCGTTCGGCCGGCCGATACACCGACATCCCACACGCGGGGGGTGCGACGGCTGCTGGACAGCTACCGCAACATCCCGGCCGACGAATCGGTCCGGCTGGCCAAGCCCACTTCCAACCTGTTTCGGGCCCGCGCGAAGCGCCAAGCCCCCGGTCTGGACACTTCCGGCCTGGTGAGCGTCATCGCCGTCGACCCGGAGAACCGCACCGCCGACGTCGACGGCATGTGCACCTATGAAGATCTGGTCGCCGCCACCCTGCCCTACGGCCTGGCGCCGTTAGTGGTCCCGCAGCTCAAGACGATCACCGTCGGCGGTGCGGTCAGCGGCCTGGGCATCGAGTCGGCGTCGTTCCGCAACGGGCTTCCCCACGAGTCGGTGCTGGAGATGGACGTACTCACCGGCAGCGGCGAACTGCTGACTGTGTCGCGCGACCAGCATGAAGATCTGTTCCACGCGTTTCCGAATTCCTATGGCACGCTCGGGTATTCGACACGGCTGCGGATCGAGCTGGAATCGGTCAAGCCCTTCGTCGCGTTGCGGCACATCCGATTCGATTCCCTGGACGAGCTGGTGTCGACGATGGACCGCATCATCGACACCGGCGGGCTCGAAGGTGTTCCGGTGGACTACCTCGACGGGGTGGTGTTCAGCCCCCGGGAGAGCTACCTGTGCGTCGGTATCGCGACCGATTCGCCCGGCGCGGTCAGCGACTACACCGGCCAGCAGATCTACTACCGCTCGATCCGGCATGCGCAGGGGATCAAAGACGACCGGCTGACCATCCACGACTACCTCTGGCGCTGGGACACCGACTGGTTCTGGTGCTCGCGCGCGTTCGGAGCGCAGCGGCCCCTGGTGCGGCGGTGGTGGCCGCGGCGCTACCGGCGCAGCAGTGTCTACTCGAAGCTGATCGCCTATGACCAGCGCTTCGCCATCGCCGACCGGATCGAGAAGCGCAATCATCGGCCGCCACGTGAGCGCGTGGTGCAAGACATCGAGGTCCCGCTGGAGCGCTGCCGGCAGTTTCTGGACTGGTTCTTCGCCCACGTCCCGATCGAGCCGGTGTGGTTGTGTCCGCTACGGCTGCGCGGCGACGAGGAGTGGCCGCTGTACCCGATCCGGTCCAATCGCACCTACGTCAACGTCGGGTTCTGGTCGTCGGTCCCGGCCGGCGCCACCGAGGGAGCCACCAATCGACTGATCGAGGCCAAGGTGAGCGAGCTCGACGGCCACAAGTCGCTGTACTCCGACTCCTACTACACCGCCGCGGAGTTTGACGAACTCTACGGCGGTGAAACCTATCGGAGGATCAAGAAGACTTACGACCCCGACTCGCGGCTACTGGACCTCTACGCCAAGGCGGTGCGACGACGATGACGATCGACAGCGAGCAGGTACGCACGCCGACCGGCAGATTGAGCCTGGCCCAGGTGCTGGAGACCCTGGCCACCGACGGACACCTGCCGCTGCGCTTCACCGCCTACGACGGCAGCAGTACCGGCCCCGACGACGCGCCCCTGGGCCTGGACCTGCTGACCCCGCGCGGCACCACCTATCTGGCCACCGCACCGGGTGACTTGGGGATGGCCCGCGCCTACATCTCCGGCGACCTGGGGCTGCACGGCGTGCATCCCGGGGATCCCTATCTGCTGCTCAAGGCCTTGGCTGACGAGCTGCACTTCAAAAGGCCCTCGCCCAGAGTGCTCGCCAACATCGTGCGCTCGATCGGGATCGAACATCTGGTGCCGATCGCCCCGCCACCCCAAGAGGCACTGCCCCGGTGGCGGCGCATCGCGGAAGGCTTACGGCACAGCAAGTCTCGCGATGCCGAGGCGATTCACCACCACTACGACGTGTCCAACGACTTCTACGAATGGGTGCTCGGGCCGTCAATGACCTACACCTGCGCGGTCTACCCCTCGCCGGATGCGACGCTGGAGCAGGCCCAGGAGAACAAGTACCGGCTGATCTTCGACAAGCTGCGGCTGTGCCCCGGCGACCTACTGCTCGACGTGGGCTGCGGCTGGGGTGGCATGGTGCGCTACGCGGCACGGCACGGGGTGCGCGCCATTGGTGCGACGCTGTCGGCCGAGCAGGCCCAGTGGGCACAGCGCGCGATCGCCGACGCCGGCCTGGCCGACCGGGCCGAGGTGCGCCACTGCGACTACCGCGACGTCGGCGAATCCGGATTCGACGCGGTCTCCTCGATCGGGATGACCGAACACATCGGGGTGGCCAACTACCCCGCCTACTTCGGGTTCCTCAAGTCCAAGCTGCGTCCCGGCGGTCTGCTACTCAACCACTGCATCACCCGGGCGGACAACAAATCCAGTGCGACCGCAGGCGATTTCATCGACCGCTATGTGTTCCCCGACGGGGAGCTGGCCGGGTCCGGCCGCATCATCAGCGAGATCCAAGACGTCGGCCTAGAGGTGCTGCACACCGAGAACCTGCGCAACCACTACGAGCTGACCCTGCGCGACTGGTGCGCCAACCTGGTGGCGCACTGGGACGACGCGGTGGCCGAGGTCGGGCTGGCCACCGCCAAGGTGTGGGGGCTGTACATGGCCGGTTCCCGGCTGGGCTTCGAGCACAACGGCATTCAGCTTCATCACGCGCTGGCGGTCAACGGCGGCGACGGCGCCGGCCTGCCGCTGCGGCCGTGGTGGCGACCCTAGGGGTTCTGGCGGCGCGCGAAGGCCGGTGCCCGCTCCGGGCGCACGCCCACCCCGACCAGGTATGCCGGAATCGCCGAGAGCCAGGGCAACACCGCGAACAGCGTGCCCACGCTCGCCGGCGGGCTGAGGTTCTGACCGCGCAGGATGGGGTTCAGCGCCCGGTGCGCCACCCGCTGGATCGACTGGGTGACGACGGTGGGAAGCTCCCGGCGGCGCTGCACGGCAGCCAGGTCCCCGACGGTCACCCGGCCGTGCCGTAGCGGCTCGGCCAGGACGGTGGCGGCGGCCACCGCGTCCTGCACCGCCAGATTGATGCCGACCCCACCCACCGGCGACATGGCGTGTGCGGCGTCGCCGATGCACAACAATCCGTCAATGCTCCAATGCCGCAACCGATTCAGCCGCACATCAAGGTGTTTGACGTCGTCCAGGCTCTGCAGCGCCTCCACCGAGTCCGCCGCCTCGGGGATGAGCTCCACCACGTCGCGGCGGAACGCCTCGATACCGCGCGCCCGCTTGTCCGCATCGGTGCCCTTGCGGCCCAGGTAGGCGACCTGAAAGTAGCTGTCCCGCGGAATCATGATCGCGGCCCGCCCGGGCCCGAGGCGGGGCAACAAGGTGGGCTGGGCGGCGCGGTCGTTCGGCAGCCGGAACCACCACACATCGAAGTTCACCGGAAACTCGCGTGAGTGCAGGCCCGCCTCATGCCGCGCCACCGACCAGCGCCCGTCGCAGGCGACCGTGAGATCGGCACGCAGCTCGCCGGTGCCCTCGGTATCGCGGTAGCGCACTCCGGCCACCCGGCCTTCCTCGTGCAGCAGTCCGGTCACCTCGCTCTGCATTCGCAGGGTGAACGTCGGCTCGGTCTGTGCGGACTCGGCGAGCAGGTTGAGCAGGTCCCACTGCGGCACCATCGCGATGTAGGGATGCGGCTGGCGGCGCAGCCGACCGAAGTCGACCACCGTGACGCCGCGCCCGCCCATGTCGAGGCTGACCTGGTGGATCTCACTGTGCGCCAGCGTCGCGAAGCGCTCCCAGAGCCCGAGCTCGTCGAGGAGGCGCAGGGTGGTGGGGTGCACGGTGTCGCCACGAAAATCGCGCAGGAAGTCGGCGTGCTTCTCCAGCAGCGTCACCTGCACACCGGCCCGGGCCAGCAACAACCCGAGAACCATGCCTGCCGGTCCGCCACCGACGATCGCGCAGGTGGTTGCCTCGGTTCTCTGTCCCATCGCGGTGCAACGCTACGCGAGTTTGAGGTGACGCCCGAGCGGTTACTCGCATCTGGACAAGGGGGGCTTAGATCATGGCGGTCAAAACACTCAACCAAAGCACGAACACCACCACCGCGAACGGCAAGCTGGGGCTGGCCGAGATTCTGGTGCTACTGGCCGCTGGGGGGCAGCCACCACCACTGAAGATCTCTGCCTACGACGGCAGCAGCGTCGGGCCCAGCGACGCGGAACTGGGCGTGAAACTGCTGAATCCGCGGGCGACCAACTACCTGGCCACCTCACTGGGCCAACTCGGCATAGCCCGGGCCTACATCTCGGGTGACCTGGAACTGTGCGGCGTCCACCCGGGGAATCCCTACGACGTGCT
Source organism: Mycobacterium sp. P7213 (assembly GCF_900604305.1). NCBI lineage: Bacteria > Bacillati > Actinomycetota > Actinomycetes > Mycobacteriales > Mycobacteriaceae > Mycobacterium > Mycobacterium sp. P7213. Next base: position 20,399 of record NZ_UWOA01000048.1, on the reverse strand, counting down.
CAACGCCATGGCGGATCTCGAATTCAAACGCCCGTCGCCACGCGATATGGCCAACATCGTCCGCTCCATCGGGCTGAGGAATCTCAAGCCGGTCGCTCCGCCGCCGGAGGAGGCGCCACCCAAATGGCGTCGCAACGCCAGCGGGCTGCGGCACAGCAAGTCTCGGGACGCCGACGCGATTCATCACCACTACGACGTGTCGAACACCTTCTACGAGTGGGTGCTGGGCCCGTCGATGACCTACACCTGCGCGATCTACCCGTCCGCCGACGCGACGCTGGAGGAAGCCCAGGAGAACAAGTACCGGCTGATCTTCGAGAAGCTGCGGCTGAAGCCCGGCGATCGCCTGCTTGACGTCGGCTGCGGCTGGGGCGGCATGGTGCGCTACGCCGCGCGCCGCGGGGTCCACGCACTCGGCGTCACCCTCGCTGCAGAGCAGGTCGCCTGGGCGCAGCGGGCGATCGCCGAGGAAGGACTCTCCGAGTTCGCTGAGGTCCGGCACTGCGACTACCGGGACGTGCGCGAGACCGAGTTCGACGGCGTCTCGTCGATCGGCATGACCGAGCACATCGGGGTGAAGAACTACCCGGCCTACTTCCGCTTCCTCAAATCGAAGCTGCGCACCGGTGGCCTGCTGCTCAACCACTGCATCACGACTGCGGACAATTCCGTCTACAAGGGCGACCCGTTCACCGACCGGTATGTCTTCCCCGACGGCGAGATCACCGGCGTGGGAAGCATCACCGCCGAGATCCAGCAGACCGGTCTCGAGGTCCTGCATGAGGAGGACTTCCGGCTCCACTACGCCAAGACGCTGCGCGGCTGGTGCCAGAACCTGGTGGACCACTGGGACGAGGCCGTCGCCGAAGTCGGCTTGGGCCGCGCCAAGGTGTGGGGCCTGTACATGGCGGCTGCGGTGATCGGCTTCGAGCGCAACCAGTGTCAGTTACACCACGTGCTGGCCGGCAACGTCGACCAGCAGGGCGGGGATGGGGGTCTGCCGCTACGGCCCTGGTGGACTCCCTAGCGGGCCCAGCCCCTTCAGTCGCCGCTGATCCGGCGGGCGCCCAACTCGTTCTGCAACAACTCCAGTGCCGCTTCTTCGGGGTCGCGGCGGGGCGGGGCCTCCGAACCGGCATCGACGGCCGCCTCGGCCAGCATGGCCTCCTCGTCGGCGCGCCGCGCCGATTCCACGTCGACCTGAGCGGGCGCCGCCGAGTGGCCGGCGTCCGGAGGTGGTCCGCCGGCCTCGCAGCGCACCCGCCAGTTCACCCCGAGGGCGTCCTTGAGGGCCTCGGTGATGACGTCGGTGTTGCGCGGTTCGGAGAGTCGCCTGGCCAGCGAGGCCGTTCCGTGGGTCAGCACCAAGGTGTTGCCGTCCACGGTGCGCACCGTCGCGTCGGCCAGCATCGCCTCGGTCGAGCGGCTGCGTCGGCGCACCTTTTCGCGGACCGTGGTCCACATCGCGCGCACGGCGGCGGCGTCGGGCTCGCCCGGGGTGGCTGCCGCAGCGGGTGCGGGCGCCGGCGGCGCCGCAGCGGGCTCCGGTTCAGCCGGCGGCGCGGGGGCCGGAGCAGGTGGCGCAACAGGTTCGGGTTCGGGCACTGCCGCCGCGGCGGGTGGCGGCACCGGCTCGGGGGCGGGTGCGGCGACGGGCACCGGCTCGGGTGCGGGCGYGGGTGCGGGCGCGGATGCGGGCTCGGTGGTCCGGGCAGAACGGCGGGTGAACTGCTTGCCCGATGACGCGGCCGGCGCAGCGGCCGGAGACGGCGAGCTCGCGGAGGAGACGGCTCCGGTACGCGCAGGTGCCGCCGGGATCGACATGTCCAGTCGGCCCTCGATGCGCTCAATCCGTTGCAGCAGTGCGGCTTCGGTGTCGGCGGCCGAGGGCAGCAGCAGCCGGGCGCACACCACCTCCAGCAACAACCGGGGAGCGGTCGCGCCGCGCATCTCCCCGAGCCCGGCGTGCACCACCTCGGCGTAGCGGGCCAGGGTGGCCGAACCGATCCGGGCGGCCTGCTCCTGCATGCGTTCCAGGATGTCTTCCGGTGCGTCGACCACGCCTTTGGCGACCGCGTCGGGGACCGCCTGCAGCACGATCAGGTCGCGGAACCGCTCCAGCAGGTCGATGGCGAACCGGCGCGGGTCGTGGCCGGCGTCAACGACCGCCTCCACCGCTCCGAACAGCGATGCGGCATCCCCGGCGGCCAAGGCGTCGACCGCCTCGTCGATCAGGGCGACGTCGGTGGCGCCTAACAGGCCCAGCGCCCGCTGGTAGCGCACGTGGCTGGTGTCGGGGCTGCCGGGCATGGGCTCCGAGCCGGCCAGCAGTTGGTCGAGCACGGAGAGGGTGTCGCGGGGCGAGCCGCCGCCGGCACGGATCACCAGCGGATATACCGCGTCATCGACGGCGACGCGCTCCTGCTCGCAGATTCTTCCGATCAGCTCGCGCATGGTGCGCGGCGCCAGCAGCCGGAACGGATAGTGATGGGTGCGGCTGCGGATAGTGGGCAGCACCTTCTCCGGTTCGGTGGTGGCGAACACGAAGATCAGGTGGTCGGGCGGCTCCTCGACGATCTTGAGCAGCGCGTTGAAACCCGCGGTGGTCACCATGTGCGCTTCGTCGATGATGAAGATTCGGTAGCGCGACTGGGCGGGAGCGTAGAAGGCGCGATCGCGCAGATCGCGGGTGTCGTCGACCCCGCCGTGGCTGGCCGCGTCGAGTTCGACGACGTCGATGCTGCCCGGGCCGTTGGGGGCCAACGCCACGCACGAGTCGCAGGTTCCGCACGGCGTCGGGGTCGGCCCCTGCGCACAGTTCAGCGATCGGGCCAGGATGCGCGCCGACGAGGTCTTACCGCAGCCACGAGGTCCCGAAAACAGGTAGGCGTGGTTGATCCGGCCCGCCGACAACGCCGTGCACAGGGGTTCGGTGACGTGCTCCTGCCCCACCACTTCGGCGAAGGATGCCGGCCGGTATTTGCGGTAGAGCGCCACGCCAGCAGGGTACTTGCTCAGCCCGACGCGAGTGCAGGCCCGGCAGGCGAAGCACTACGGTTTCGGGCGCAGATACCCCAGCGTGTTCCACATGGGCCCGACGTCACGCCAGTTCAGCGTCACGAACAACCGGCCGCCGGAGTTCTGTTCGGCGACCTCATAGCGCAGCAGGCTGCCGCTGCCCCGCACCGCCGTGACCACCCCGGCATGCCCGTGTTCACTGACAAACCCGCCGGGGCCGTAGACCACGACGTCCCCGACCCGCGGTGCGTTCAGACCACCGTCGAACGGCACCTGGTCGAAGTATTGGCCCAGACCGTTGGTGGGGAAATGCTCGTAGAGATCGAAGGCATTGCCGCTGGGGTCTCTGTTGCGCCATGAACCGAGCGTCTGGATGTATTGCTGCACCAGCGGATAACACTGGCCGTCGCCATACATCACCGGATTTCCCAGTGCGCCCTCGGCGGCATCGTGGCGAAAGGCATCGAGTTGTTCGGCGGCCCTCGGCGGCAACAGTTCCGCTTCGGCGGCAATGGGATCGGCGGCCGGCACCGACGGCGGTTCGACCGGCCGTTCCGGTCCGGCCTGCGCCGCCGGAACCTGGCCCAGACCCAGCAGCCCTAGCGCCATCACCGCGCAGCCGAAGGCACCGACCTTGATCGACATTTCTCGCGCCTCCACCGGCAAATCAACGGGTTTGCTGAATCAACTGTCAAAAAACTCTATTCGGCGACGGCCGCACCGACGCCGAATTCCGCAATGTGTCAGCCCAGCAGGTGTTCGGCGGCGGCCAGCAGGGCGCAGGTGGCCAGACCGTCGACGGCGTTGCGCAGGTCCTCGGTGGACGGGAACGACGGGGCGATCCGAATGTTCTTGTCCTCGGGGTCCTTGCGGTAGGGGAACGAGGCACCGGCTTCGGTGACCGCGATGCCGGCGTCCTTGGCCAGCGCCACGGTGCGCCGAGCGGTGCCCGGCAGTACGTCCAGGCTGATGAAGTAGCCGCCTTTGGGGTCGGTCCACGACGCGATCTTGGCGTCACCGAGCCGGTTCTGAAGAATCTCGGCGGCCAACTCGAACTTGGGCGCCAGGATCTCCTGATGGCGTCGCATGTGCAGCCGCACACCGTCGGCGTCACCGAAGAACCGCAGGTGCCGCAGCTGGTTGACCTTGTCCGGGCCGATCGAGCGTTTCCCGGCGTACTGCAGGTACCAGGCGATGTTGCCCAGCGAGCCACCGAAGAAGCTGACGCCGGCGCCCGCGAAGGTGATCTTCGAGGTGGAGGCGAACACGTACGGCCGGTTCGGGTTGCCCGCGGCGGCGGCCAGCCCCAGCACGTCGATCTGGTGGGGGAAGTCGGTGGTCAGGGTGTGCACCGCGTAGGCGTTGTCCCAGAACAGCCGGAAGTCGGGTGCGGCCGTCTTCATCTGCACCAGCCGGCGCACGGTCTCCCAGGAGTAGGTGATACCGGTCGGGTTGCCGAACACCGGCACGGTCCACATGCCCTTGATCGCCGGGTCGGCGGCGACGAGTTCTTCGATCAGGTCGACGTCCGGGCCGTCCTCGCGCATGGGGACCGGGATCATCTCGATGCCCATGGTCTCGGTGATCGCGAAGTGCCGGTCATAGCCAGGGACCGGGCACAAGAACTTGACGGCCGGCTCCTGCCCCCACGGCCGCGGCGAGTCCACCCCGCCGTGCAGCATCGAGAAGACGATGACGTCGTGCATGAACTCGAGGCTGGCGTTGTTGCCGGCGATCAGGTTGGGCACCGCGATGCCCAGCAGCTCCCCGAAGATGGAGCGCAGCTCGGGCAGACCATGCAGACCGCCGTAGTTGCGGGTGTCGGTGCCGTCGTCGCCGCGGTAGTCATCGGGGCCCGGCAGGGCCAGCAGGCCATTGGCCAGGTCGAGCTGCTCGGGTGACGGCTTACCGCGGGTGAGGTCCAGCGACAGCTTCTTGGCCTGCAGCTCGGCGTAGTCCTGCTGGTAGCGCTCATATTGCGCGGTCAGGTCGGCAGGGGCGAGGGTATGCAGCGACACGACGTACCTTTCAAGTCCCTTATCAAGCGCAATCAGCCGGCGAAGGCCCGACATATAAGGGGACCCCGCGCACCCGCCAGAGCCCATTGACCCTTGCTGCCTTCCGGCCCTGGGGGAGTTCACAGGATGGACGCCGCGCGGGGTCCACGGGCAAGTCTAGCGGTGGTCGCGAGCGCGGCGAAGCCGGGCGCTGCGGGCCGCCGCCACCGGGCACAGCGGTGGTCGCGAGCGCGGCTAAGCCTGGCAGGACGAGCGGCGCGCGGGGCATGCAACGGACTCAGCTACCATTGCCGACGGAGGATTCGCCTAGTGGCCTATGGCGCTCGCCTGGAACGCGGGTTGGGTTAATAGCCCTCAGGGGTTCAAATCCCCTATCCTCCGCACCCGATTCAGGTGCGGCCGGACCGACAGATCACGGTCCGGTCGCACCTGAATCACTAGCTGACGAGCATGGGAGGTGGCGTGAGTCGTACCGTCGCCACGGTTTGGCACGCGTCGCTCTCGACTCTCGCCGCCATCCTGTATTTCCTCTTCGTCCTGCCGCGGTGGTGGGAGCTGACCGGCTTCAGCCCGCATGTGTTGGGCACCGTGATGCGAGTTCTCCTCGGACTGCTGGTCGCGGGGATGGCCCTGCCGGTGGCGGCGGTGTTGAAGCAGTCCCGCAAGCCCGAGTACGGCACCCCGCAGCTTGCGCTGACACTGCGGACCGGCTCGATCGTGGCGCATCTGGTGGCCGCAGCGCTGATCGTCGGCACCGCGGTCAGTGAGATCTGGCTGTCGCTGGACAGCTTCGGCGTGTGGCTGTTCGGGATCTACGGGGCCGCAGCCGCGATCGCCCTGTTGGGGATCGGTGCGTTCTATCTGGCATTCGTCGCCGAAATGCCTCCGCCGCCGCCCAAACCGCTCAAACCCAAGGTCGAAAAGCAGCCCAAGCAGGGTCGGCGCCGGGGCAAGAAGTCCGGCGACGCGAAGACCGAGGACGCTGACGCCGACGAGACCAAGGTCGATGACGAGGCCGCGAATGAGCCCGAGGACGCTGACGCCGACGAGGCCGAGGCCGATGGCGAGCCCGACGCCACCGAGATCCTCGAGTCGACGGGCGTCGACGCCGACGAGCCGGCCCCAACCGACGCGGGCAAGCTGCGCCCGTCCGGCAAGCGCCGGGCGAAAAAGGACCAGTAAGCCCGATCCCGCCCGGCTACCCTGTTCGCTATGGCCGAGAACCTCGGTGGCTTCGCGGATGCGGCGCGCGCGCGTGAAGTGGAGCTCGCGAACCGGCTGGCGGCATCGGTAGCGGCCGACAAACAGTTCCAGACCATCCTGCAGCAGGCCGTGCGCAACACCGTGAGTTCGCGGCAACGCCTCGACGCCATCGAGTCCGAGATCCGCGAGTCGGCCGCCACCTGGCCAGGCCTGGACACCCCCGCCGGGTCCCGCCAGTTCCAGCGATTCCTGACCGCCAAGACCCGCGAGATCCACCGGGTGGTCTCCGACGCCGCCACCGACAGCCGGCATCGGACGCAGCTGGTGCAGACCTTGACCAATGACTACCGGCTGGGCAGCGGCGCGGACGGTCAGGACCCGCATATCCGCCTGGTGGACAACACGATTCCGGCCGACGGCCAGCACGACCCCACGATCGCGGGCGTGGGCAGCCCACCGATGCCGGAGAAGCAGGACGGTTCGCCCTATGACCTGGGCGCGACGATCCCGGGCACCGGCATCGTCATCACCGGGGACCCGGAGAGCGGCCACCCCCGCCTGCAGCTCCCCGGACAGCCCGACATCGATAACCCGTTTCCCGTCGATGACGGTTTCCGGGCACTGCCGACCGGCACCGCGGTCGGCCCCGACGGTCAGCAATACGCGTTCTACAGTGTCCGGCCGTACGGGCCCGGGACCTCACCGGACAACTACATCGCCCCGGAATCTCGGGTGCAGAACCTGGCCGATCCGGCAACGGATCTGGGACCGCTGCTGGGCACCCCGCTCGGCTCAGACACCAAGGTGGGCATCTCGCAGGCCAGCGGTGTCTACGACCCGGCCTCCGGGACCATGATGATCGTCGGAAACGTGGGGCAAGACGGTCAGCGCGCCCTGTGGCAGTCGGCTCCGGTCGCTGCCGGCGACCCGCCTCATGCCTGGATGAACAGCCTGCATGAGGTCGGCGCCTTCAACAATCTCGGGCCCGCCAACCGGGAGAACCAGATCGTGCCGCTGCCCCAAGGCGGGTATCTGTTGGCCAGCGCGAGCGATGGCGGCCAGGTCGTGGGCGTCACCGCGGGCAGCCCCCAGGGCCTGCTGCAGGCTCCCCCGCAAGACCTCACCGGCCCCGGTTTCATCCCGAGCCCCGGCAATCAGCCGGCCGTCCCGTACGGGCCGAGCATCGTCAATGTCGAGACGCTTCCCAACGGACAAGAGCAGGTCACGATGCGGGTCAGCACGTGGCCGACGCCTGAGGGCTGGCCGGTCGGGCCAGATGCCCCGCCGCCGCCCTATCACCCGCGGACCTACACCACCACGTTCACCATCGACCGGTAGCGCCGACGGGCCCGGGAAGGCCTAGAACCCCTAGAACGCCGTGCTGCCCGAGGGGCTCAGCACGAACCCGTGATGGCCCAGCGAGGTGTCCAGGCAGGCGACGAGCTGGTCGGTGCCCACCGCACAGGTGACGTTGCCGTACGACAGCTTCTGCCCGACGCCCAGGAAAGCTCCGTTGGAGAACTGGCGGCCGCAACCGGTCGATTCGCGGTTCAGCCGCAGGCCCGCCGCGCCCTGGGAGCGCACCGTCCCGATCACACACCCGCCCGGCACCGGGGGGCCCGAGCCCAGCGGCGCGTTGGCCAGGCCCGGCATGTCGCCGTCGCACATGATGGCCTGCGACGATCCCGCGGGCGGGTCGATGGCGTCGAATTGGCAGGCGACGTTGTAGGGCGTGGAGAAGTTCACCCAGCGTCCCGGCCCCTTGGGGCCCGTGGAGATGTAGTTGTCCACCGGGACCGCGGTGAAGTCGTCAAAATCGGGGAACCCCGCAGGCTGCGCCCCCGCAGTTCCTCCCGGGGCCGCGAGCAGCAGGCCGCCCGCCGCGCCGGCGACGAGCAGAACCCGCATGACTCGACGGATGGAACCGTTCATCGGTCTCCTGTTACGGCTTGGGGGCCCAGTCCCACACCGACATGTCGTCGCGCGGGTACTGACTGCAAGCCTCGGTCGACTTGGCGACGACACCCTTGTTGTTGAAGAAGATCTTGGCGTGGTTGGGCCACGACACCGTCAGCGGGTCGGCGAAGTTGGTCGCCAACTCCTCGGAGTAGGCCCGGCGCTGCTCGGGGTTCAGCGAGAAGAACCAGTGCATCTTGTCGATGGTGGCCTGCTGCACCTGGACCGGTTTGTTGTGCATGTCGATCATGTAGCGCTCGTAGTAGATCGGCGACAGGTCGCGGCTGGCGGCCAGCATCTGCTCGGCACTGCAGTCGGTGCGGATCACCCGACGCGGGATCGGGAAGTCGTCGGTCGCGTCGGCGGAGGCGGTGGCGGGCAGCAGCACCGCGGTCACGGCTGCGCCGACGGCGGCAGCGGTCACGACGATGCCCCTCAGTAGCGAGCGGTGCGTACGCATGGAGTCCACTGTAGCCATTCCCCGGACCCTTTCACTCTGTCAGTTCTGGGACGCTAAACCCGCCGGTGAGACCGCTGAGTCGGGTGAAGCAGGTGAGGCGAATGCGCCATTAAAAGGGTCGCTCAGCCATCCGAACTCGGTAAGCAATGCTACATAACTTTAGCCATGCTACCTAATTGTTTTCCGGCTCCCTGCGCATGCGATCGCTCACACCGGCTACCGGTTGTGGGCCAGCTCCTCGGTGTCCTCCGAGCCCTCGCCGCGAGCCAGGGCGGCGGCCTCTCGATGCCGGGCGGCTTTCCCACCGACGTGCGGCAGCACGTTGATCGGCCACCAGAACCAGCGTCCCAGCAGCGCCGCGATCGACGGCGTCATGAACGCCCGCACGATCAGCGTGTCGAACATCAGCCCCAGACCGATGGTGGTGCCGATCTGCCCGATGATGCGCAGGTCACTGACGGCCATCGACGCCATGGTGAAGGCGAACACCAGTCCAGCCGAGGTCACCACCTTCCCGGTGCCGCCCATCGCCCGGATGATGCCGGTATGCAGCCCGGCGTGCATCTCCTCTTTCAACCGGGCGACCAGCATCAGGTTGTAGTCCGACCCCACCGCCAGCAGGACGATCACGCTCATCACCAGCACCAGCCAGTGCAGCTGAATACCGATGATGTACTGCCAGAACAGCACCGACAGCCCGAACGACGCACCCAGCGACAACGCCACGGTGCCGACGATCACCAACGCGGCGATCAGGGCGCGAGTGATCAGCAGCATGATGATGAAAATCAGGCACAGCGAGGCGATTCCGGCGATCAGCAGGTCATAGTTGGAACCGTCGTGCATGTCCTTGAACAGCGACGCGGTCCCGCCGAGATAGATCTTGGCGTCTTCGAGCGGCGTGCCCTTGAGCCCTTCCTCGGCCGCGGTCCGGATCTTGTCGATGTGCGAGATGCCTTCGGCGGTAGCCGGATTGCCCCGATGCGAGATCATCATCCGAACGGCCTTGCCGTCCGGGGAGATGAACATCTTCATGGCCCGCTTGAAGTCCGGGTTCTCGAACACCTCCGGCGGCAGGTAGAACGAATCGTCGTTCTTGGACTCGTCGAACGCCTTGCCCATCGCAGTGGCGTTGTCGCTCATCTCGTCCATCTGCGCGAAGATCCCGGACATGGTGCTGTGCATCGTCAGCATCATGATCCGCATGGTCTCCATGGTGTCGATCATCGGCGGGAAGGTGCTCAGCATCTGCGGCATCAGGGCATCCATGTCACCCATGTGCGCGATCATCTTGTCCATGCTCTCGCTCATCGGGTCAACGCTGTCGACCATGTCGAACGCCGAGCGCAGCGAGAAGCAGATCGGGATGTCGTAGCAGTGCGGTTCCCAGTAGAAGTAATTGCGGATCGGCCGCCAGAAGTCCTCGAAATCGGCGATGTGGTCCCGAATCTCGTAGATCTGGGCCTGTAGGTCATCCATGTCGATGACCATCTCGTGGGTGATGCCGGCCAATTGGCTCATGTGGCCGTACATCTGGCGCATGGTGGCGATGGTCTGCTCCATGGCCTCGGCCTGGGTCAGCATGTCGTCCATGCGCTTCTTCTGGAACTGCATGGTCTGCAGTTGGCCCGCGTTCTGCATGCTGATCTGGAACGGGATCGAGGTGTGTTCCAGCGTGGTGCCCTGCGGACGGGTGATGGCCTGTACCCGGGAGATCCCGACGACCTTGAAGATGGACTTGGCCAGCTTGTCGATGATCAGGAAGTCCGACGGGTTGCGCAGGTCGTGGTCGGCCTCGATCAACAGCACCTCGGGCATCATCCGGGACTGCGAGAAGTGCCGGTCCGCGGCGTTGAAGCCCTCATTGGCGGGGATGTCGGAGGGAATGTATTTCCGGTCGTCGTAGGCCGGCTGATATCCCGGCAGCGCCAGCAGGCCGACCGCCGCGACCGCCAGGGAGGCGACCAGAACCGGGCCGGGCCAGCGGACGATCACCGTCGCCACCCGCCGCCAGCCGCGGGTGCTGGTCGCGCGCTTGGGGTCGAACAGGCCGAACCGGCTGCCGACCGTGATGATCGCCGGGCCCAGCGTCAACGCCGCGAACACCGAGACCAGCATGCCCACCGCGCACGGAATGCCCAGCGTGACGAAGTAGGGCATCCGGGTGAAGTGCAGACAGAACACCGCTCCGGCGATGGTCAGACCGGATCCCAGGATGACGTGCGCGACGCCTTCAAAAGCCGTGTAGTACGCCGATTCCCGGTCCTCGCCGGCTTGGCGCGCCTCGTGATAGCGGCCGATCAGAAAGATCGCGTAGTCGGTGCCGGCGGCGATCGCCAGCGAGACCAGTAGGTTGACGGCGAACGTGGTCAACCCCACCCAGTGGTGGTGGCCCATGAATGCCACCACGCCGCTGGCGGCATTCAGCTCCATGTAGACCATGCCCAGCAGCAGCGCCACCGTGATGACCGACCGGTAGACGAGCAACAGCATGGTCAGGATCACCAGGATGGTGACCACCATCATCTTGAACATCGACTTGTCGCCGGCATGGTTCATGTCGGCGGCCAGGGCCGCGGTGCCGGTGACATAAACGGTCAGCCCCGGCGGCGTCTGGACCGAGTCCACGATTTCGCGGACTGCGGCGATGGAGTCGTTCGCCGCCGCCTGGCCGATATTGCCGACCAGGTTCAACTGCACGTAAGTCGCTCGGCCGTCAGCGCTTTGGGCGCCGACGGCGGTCATCGGGTCACCCCAGAAGTCCTGCACGTGCTGGACGTGGGCGGTGTCGGCCTTGAGCTTCTCGACCACTTCGGCGTAGTACTCGTGCTCGGCGTCGCCCAGTTCGTGGTCGGCCTCCAGCACGATCATCGCGGTGCTGTCGGAGTCCGACTCCTGAAAGACCTTGCCCATCTCGGTCATGGCCTGCATGGAGGGAGCGTCTTTAGGGCTCGCCGACACGGCGTTCTGCTTGCCGACCTCTTCCAGCGGCGGGACGGTGGCAACGAGCACCGCGATCAGCGCCAGCCACCCCAAGATGATCGGTATGGCGCACCGGCGGATGGTCCGCGCGATGAACGGTCGCTCCGGCCGCTCGCCGGTGCGAGGTGTACCGAGCTGGCTCATGCCGCCTTCAGCAGGCAGAAGGTGTAGGCGTTGACCTCGTTGGAGATCCGTTCCGCCTTCACCTCTCCGTCCACGGTGATACGGCAGCCGATGCTGTTGCTATTGCCCTGCGCCATGATGCTTCCCACCACAGACGGAAGCGTGGTGACGATTTCGAGCTGCCACGGCAGCGCGACGTCCTGGACCCGCTGCGGCTCGGAGTTGACGTCGAAATAGCTGATGTCGGCGACCGTTCCGGGCGGGCCGAAGATCTCATAGGTCAACCGCTTGGGGTTGAACGGTTTGGTCTCGTCGTTCTGGCCGTCTGAATAGGAGGGGCGCTTCTCCGAGCCGAACAGGCCGTGGATGCGCGTCACGGTGAACGCGGCGACACAGACCACAGCCACTATGACCAGGGGTATCCACACCCGGCTCAGTACCTTGAAAATCGAAGTCCCCTCACACCAGCAAACTTTGGATACCCTAACCCACATCAACGTGCGTAAACGCACGCTACAGCACTCCCACGGAGGCCCGCAACGCACATTGTGTGCGTTATCCTCTCGCTGTGCGTCAGGTCGCCTTCCAACGCGCCCGCAGCGACGCGAACAAGCGTCAGCGGGCTGAAGCGTTGATGGAGGCCGCCCGCTCGGTGGCCACAGAGACCGGCGTGGCATCGGTGACCCTGACCGCGGTGGCCCGCAGGGCCGGGGTGCACCACTCGGCGGTACGGCGTTACTTCAGCTCGCACAAAGAGGTGCTGCTGCGACTGGCCGCCGAGAGCTGGGAGGGCTGGTCAAACACCGTTTGCACCGCGCTGCAACGGTCCGAGACGATGTCGCCGGACCGGGTGGCCGCCACCCTGGCCGGCGGGTTGGCCGCAGACCCGTTGTTCTGCGACATGCTGGCCAATCTGCACTTACACCTTGACCATGAGGTAGACGCCGAGCGGGTGATCGAGATCCGCCGAAAGATCACCGCGGCGGGGCTGACCATGGCCGACGCCCTGCTGCAGGCGCTCCCCCGGCTGGGCAAGCAAGGTGCCTTCGACCTGTTGCTGGCGTCCTATTCACTGGCAGCGCCGCTGTGGCAGGTGGCGCACCCACCGACCAAACTGGCCGACGCCTATGCCGCGGAGCGGCAGGTGCCACCGGAGTGGAATCTGGACTTCACCACCGCATTGACCCGGCTGCTCACCGCCACCTGCATCGGACTGTTGGAGCCGTCAGTCTGATTTCGCCCGGCTGGGCTGCACCCGCTTGGGTTCGCCCGGCATCTTCGGGTAGTTCGGCGGGTAGGGCAGGTCCCCCAACCCGCGGGCCTCGTCGGTTGCCACCATGTCCAGCAGCGGCTCGAGGGACTGCTCGACGTCGTCGATGGCGCTCCACGGGTCTCCACGCCGTGCGATCAGGTCCGGCACGGTGCTGATCGTGAAGTCGTCGGGATCGGCGCCGTCGGCCAGCTCATCCCAGGTCAACGGCGTGGACACGGTGGCGATCGGCGTGGCCCGCACCGAGTAGGCCGATGCCATGGTGCGATCCCGGGCATTCTGGTTGAAGTCGACGAAGATCCGCGCGCCGCGTTCTTCCTTCCACCACGAGGCAGTGACCGCCTCCGGTGCGCGCCGCTCGATCTCGCGGGCCAGGGCAATGCCGGCCCGGCGGACCTCGATGAAATCCCAGTCGGTCTTGATCCGTAGGTAGACGTGCAGGCCGCGGCCGCCGGAGGTCTTGACGTAGCCGATGAGCCCGAGCTCGTCGAGCAGCGGGCGCACCACCTCCAGCGCGACCGCACGGGCCTGCGCGAAACCGGTGCCCGGCTGCGGGTCCAGGTCGATGCGCAGCTCGTCGGGGTGGTCGGTGTCGGGACAGCGCACCGGCCAGGGATGGAATGTCACGGTGCTCATCTGCACGGCCCACAGGATGTCGGCGGGCCGGGTGACCTTGAGCACGTCTGCGGTACGCCCGGAGGGAAACGTCACCCGGCAGGACTCCACGTTGTCCGGGTGCGAACGCGGCAGCCGCTTCTGGTAGACCTCGTCCCCGTCGATGCCGTCCGGGAACCGCTGCAGATGGCTGGGCCGGTCGGCCAGGGCGTGCAGCAGCGGCCCGGTCGCCACCGCCAGGTAGTAGTCGGCCAGCGCCCGCTTGGTGCCGCCCGCACCCAGCCGGGGGAAGTACACCTTGTCACCGCTGGTGAAGCGGACGGCGGTGCCACCGACCAGCAACTCCTCGGGACCGGCCATCTCAGGTCTCCAGCACGTCGGCGAGGTCGTAGTTCAGCGGCACCTCGAGCTGATCGAAGGTGCAGCTGGCCGGGTCCCGGTCGGGGCGCCACCGCAGCAGTTTCACGGTGTGCCGAAAGCGGTCCCCTTCCATCTGGTCATAGGCGACCTCGGCGACGCGCTCGGGCCGGATCGGGACCCACTGTTTGTCGGCGGCGGAGTTCCACCGGCTCGGTTCGCCGTCGCGGACCTCACCGAGACGCAACGGCTCCAGCTCGGTCTGGAGCTTGCGCCGATCGGCATCGGTGAACGCCGACGAGCCGCCCACCATCGCCAGCTCGCCGTCGGGGCGATACAGGCCCAGCAACAGCGAACCGATGCCGACCCCGCTCTTGTGGATGCGATACCCCATCACCACGCAGTCAGCGTCCCGGTGGTGTTTGACCTTGACCATCTCGCGCTTGCCGGGCAGGTACGGCCCGTCATTCCGCTTCGCGACCACCCCGTCCAACCCGGCGCCTTCGAACGTGGTGAGCCAGCGGGTGGCCTGTTCGGGGTCGGCGGTGGCCCGGGTGATGTGACAGCCGGCGCCGCCGGTGATGAGCTCGGCCAGCGCCGCGCGCCGCTCCCGAAAGGGTTCGTCGAGCAGCGCGGCCGAACCGGTGGCCAATGCGTCGAAGGCGATAAACTGCGCGGGGGTCTGTTCGGCCAGCAACCGCACCCGGCTCTCGGCGGGGTGAATCCGCTGGCTCAGCGAGTCCCAGTCCAGCCGGGTCCGCCCGCCGATCTGGCGCGGCACCACGACTTCGCCGTCGAGCACGCAGCGCGGGGCGGTCTCGGCGCGCAGCGCCTCCAGCAGTTCGGGGAAGTAGCGGCTCAGCGGTTTGCCGTTGCGGGACTGCAGCAGCACCTCATCGCCGTCGCGGAACACAATGGCGCGGAAGCCGTCCCATTTGGGTTCGTAGGACCAGCGGCCCGCGTCCTCAGGAACCTTGGCGGCCGCCTTGGCCAGCATCGGATCGACCGGCGGCACCACAGGCAGGCCCATGGTCTCCATAATGGAGGCTGCGGCCCCATCTGTCACAGCAGCCACGACGAGCAAGGGATGTGTCTGTTGCCCGCCTTTGAGCGACAGCAGGGTTCGCTGTGCGGCTATACCCCGGTTTCGGGGGGCTCCCAGTAGCGGCGCACCAGCATCCCGCCGATGGCCCGGGCCAGACCAGCCTTCACCTGTTGCTTGTCGACGCCCCGGCCACCCGGTGGATCCGCGCGCCATTCCGCCACCGACTGCAGCTCGCGGCCGAGGAACTTCTCCCGGCAGGCGTTGCGCTGAATCTTGCCGCTGGTCGTGGTGGGAATGCTCATCGGCTTTACCAGCAGCACCGCGTGCGGCTCGATCTTGTGATGGGTGGCGATCGCGGCCCGGATCGTGTCGATGACGCCGGCGAGTTCGACCTCGTGATGGCGGTGCACCTCCTGCACCACCATCAACTGTTCGACGGCGTTGAACCGCGGTTGGACCGCAAAGACCGCGCCGCGGCCGGGCAGCAGTACCGGATCGCAGTTCTGCACAGTCATCTCGATGTCGCTGGGGTAATAGTGGGTGCCGTCGATGGTGATCAGGTCCTGGCACCGGCCGACGATGAACAGTTCACCATCGTGCAGGAATCCCCGATCCCCGGTCCGCAGGAACGGGCCCTGCCCGGTGTCGGCCAGCACCGCCGCGAACGCCCGCTCGGTCTCCTGCGACTGACGCCAATAGCCCTGCGCGACACTGGGTCCGGCCACCCAGATCTCCCCCACTCCGTCGGCCGGGCAGCGCTGCCGGGTGTCCGGGTCGACGATGACGACGTCCTGGCCGCCGCCGGGACGACCGCAGCCCACCAGTGTCGCCGTGCCGGCGTCGCCGGGTGCGGCGTCCACGACACGGTCCTCCCCCAGCGCGTCGCGGTCGATGTGTCGCACCATCGGCGTGGGTTCGGCGGATCCGCCGGTGACGGCCAGGGTGGCCTCGGCCAGCCCGTAGGCCGGCAGGAACGCCTCCGGGGCGAACCCCGCCGGTGCGAAGGTCTCGGCGAAGCTGTCCAGGGTGGCCACATCCACCGGGTCACCACCGTTGACCGCGACCTTCCAGTGCGACAGATCCAGGCCGGCGCGCTCGGCCTCGCTGGTGCGTTTGACGCACAGGTGATAGCCCAGGTTGGGGGCCGCGCTGATCTCGGCGCGGTAGCGGGACATGGCCTGCATCCAGCGGATCGGGCGCATGAAGAACGCGCTGCGGGACAGCAGCACCATGGTGCCGCCGATGTAGAGCGGGGCCAGCACACCGCCGACGAAGCCCAGGTCGTGAAAGTTCGGCAGCCAGGACACCCCGATGGTCGGGTCGTCGCTCGGTGAGCCGTCGAAGCCGAGTCGCCACGCCGCGCACATGCCCGCCAGGTTGTGCAGGTAATTGCGGTGGTTGAGCACCACACCCTTGGGAGAGCCGGTGGAACCGGAGGTGTACTGCAGCACGGCTGGGATGTGAGAGTCCAACGGCGGCAGTATCCAGCTGTCGGGATCTTCCTCCGGTTCGTCGAGGGTCGCCCAGTGCAGCGGCCCGGGGGCCAGGGTGTCCACCTTGGCCCGCAGCTTGTCCTGCCGGTCGGCGGTGGACAGTGCGAACTCCGCGCGCGCGTCCGGGATGAGGGCCGCCGCGCGCTTCGTCGGCCACTGCTCGTCGACCGGAACCGCGACGGCGCCCGCGTAGAAGCACCCGAAGAAGCCCGCGACGCTATCCAGACCCGGATGGCAGAACAGCAGCACCCGCTGGCCTGCAGCGCCGTGGCGTTGCAGGCCAGCCGCGATCGCGCGCGCCCTGGTGTCCAGCTCCCGGTAGCTGAGCCGACCCTGCTCGGCGTCCCCTTCGGGGCAGTACCGAAACGCAACCTGATCGGCCCGGCGGTCGGCCTGCTGCAGCAGCAGGTCCAGCAGGGTGTCCGGGGTGGGCGTCATCCGTCGACTGTAGAACCCGCTGAGGGTGGGCTATCCCTGGTGGCCACTGCTGCCGCTACCGCCCGCGGAACCGTCGTTGCCGTTCGCGGTGTTATTGCCGTTGTTGCCGTTGGGGGCGAAGGTTCCGTCGGCCTGCTGTCCTCCGGCGCCACCGGCACCGCCCTGCGCGCCGGTGCCGCCGGTGCCCGCGTCACCGCCGCCACCGCCGGCACCCACGTTGCGGTCGCCGTAGCTAGTGCTGCGCGTGGCGTCGCCACCATCACCGCCGTTGCCGCCGGAACCGCCGTTGCCGGCTTGGCCGCCGTCACCGCCGAAACCGCCGCGCCCGGCTTGACCGGCCACCCCCTGGCCGCCGGCCGCTCCCGCGGCGCCGCCAGCACCACCGGCCCCGCCGTTACCGGCATCGCCGCCATCACCACCGACACCGCCGGTACCACCCTTGCCGCCAGTCGCCGAGGTGGCGGCGATGGGCGCTTGCATGTGTGCTTCGCCTCCAGTGCCACCGGTGCCGCCGTTGCCGCCGCTAGTGCCGTCGCCGCCGTTACCGCCGGCACCACCGACGCCGCCGTCACCGCCGACACCGGAGACCGAGCCGGCAGCACCACCGGCACCACCGGCACCACCGGCACCGCCGGTGACCCCGCTGATGCCATCTCCACCGTTGCCGCCGGTGCCGCCGGCACCGCCGACCGCGGAGCTAGAGCTACCGCCGACGTAGCCGTAGCCGCCGGTGCCGCCGTTGCCGCCGTTGGCGCTCACCCCGCCGTTGCCACCGGCACCGCCCTTACCGCCGGTCGCGGTCTCACCCAGCCAGGCCCCGGTGTTGGCTCGGCCGCCGGTGCCGCCGGTGCCGCCGTTCTGCAGGTGCCCGCCGTTATTGGCGTTATTACCAGCCGTCCCGACTCCGCCGGTGCCGGCCGTGCACGAGGAAGTTCCAGTGGTGCTACCGCAGTCACTGCCCCCGCCGCCGCTGTTCGCGTTCGGGCTGCTCCCGCCCGGGGTCGGGGTGGCCGGGTTGGTGCCGACCGCGCCGGCACCGCCGGATCCGCCGTTACCACCGTTGCCCTGGCTGCCGGCCGCGCCGCCGAGACCGCCGTTGCCGCCGGCTTGGCCGACGTTGCCGGTGACGCCGTCGCCCTTGCCGCCGGCCCCGCCGTTGCCGCCGTTGCCGCCCGTGGCGGTGGCACCGGTGTGGCCGTCGGCTCCGGTGTGGCCGCCGGCCCCGCCGGCACCACCGATACCGCCGGTTCCGGCGGTACCACGCTCGCCACCGGTACCGCCGTTGCCGCCATTACTGGCGATCGCGGTGCCGCCACCGCCGATACCGTTACCGCCCCAGCCGCCGTTACCGGCATTGCCGGCCGCGCCGCCCGCACCGCCAGCGCCGCCGTCGCCGTTGTGCGCTGCGCCGCCGTTGCCGCCGATGCCGCCCACACCGCCACTGCCGGCGTTGCCGCCGTTTCCGCCGTTGGCGCTCACGCTGCTGGCGTCGGCACCCTTGCCGCCGTCACCACCGTTGCCACCGGCGCCGCCCTTACCGCCCGCACCGCCGTCACCAGAGATGGTGCCGCCAGCCCCGCCGATACCGCCATTGCCGCCTAGGCCACCGTTGGTGCCGTTGGTGCCGTTGCCATTGGCGTCGACCACGCCCGTGTTACCGGTGGCGCCGGCACCACCATTGCCGCCGGCCCCGCCAGTACCGACATCGCCGGCCTTTCCACCGTCACCGCCGCGGCCGCCGGTCTGCGCGATCCCACCGCCCAGCACCTGGCCGGTACCGCCGTTGCCGCCGGCGCCACCGTCCGCACTGCCTGCTGCGCCGAGCGCACCGGTCGCCGCCTGGCTGGTGTGTCCGGCGTTCCAGCCGCCGGCCCCACCGGTGCCCGCCTGGCCTACCGCACCGGCGCTGCCGCCGTTGCCGCCGTAGCCGGCCACGGCGTTGGCGCCGCCACCGGCACCGTTGCCGCCGCGGCCACCGTCACCGCCGTCACCGGCCGCACCGCCAGCACCGCCGATACCGCCGGCACCGCCGACCCCGGCGTTGCCGATGCCTACCGCCGCGCCGCCCAGACCTCCGGTGCCACCGACACCGCCCTGCCCGCCGGTGCCGCCGTGACCGGTGGCGTCACCACCGTTACCACCGTTGCCGCCGCTGCCCGCCGTGGCATCGATGCCGGCAGTCCCGTCCTTGCCTGAGCCGCCGGCGCCACCGGCGCCGCCGCCGCCGCCCTGGCCACCGGCACCGCCGTTACCCGAGACACTCCCGCCCAGGCCACCGACGCCGCCATTGCCGCCGGCCCCGCCGACACCACCGTTGGTGCCGTTGCCGGAACCGTCCGTCACGCCGGCCACGCCGGTCGCACCCACGCCGCCGTTACCGCCGGCACCGCCATTGCCGGTCGAACCGCCCTGGCCGCCGGTGCCGCCGTCGCCGCCGGCCTGCGGGGTGGCGCCGATCATGCCCTGACCGACACCGCCGTTACCGCCGGCACCGCCGGTTCCCGCGTGTCCATCCACCCCGTCTGTGCCGTTGGCACGCTGGGAAGCTCCGTCACCGCTCATGCCACCCTGGCCCGCGGCACCGCCCTCGCCGGGGCCTTCACCACCCTTACCGCCGTTGCCGCCGTTACCCGCGGCGGCATTGGCGCCACCGCCGGCGCCGTCACCGCCGCGGCCGCCGGTCCCGGCGTTACCGCCCGATCCGCCGTCGCCGCCGATGCCGCCGACACCGGCCGCACCCGCGATGCCGTTGGCCGCCGCACCGCCCGCACCGCCGGTACCGCCGGCCGCGCCGTCGCCGCCGTTACCGCCGACACCGCTGGCGTCCCCGCCGTTGCCGCCGTTACCGCCGCTGCCGGCAATCGCATCGGTGCCGTCGACACCGCTGATACCGGTACCGCCGGCACCACCGTTGCCGCCGTGCCCGCCGACACCACCGGCGCCGCCGTTGCCGGAAAGTGCGCCGCCCGCACCGCCCGCACCGCCGGCGCCGCCGACCGCGCCGTTGGTGCCGGCCAGGCCACTGCCCGCGGCACCGGAGACGCCGTTCGAGCCCGCACCGCCGTCGCCACCACGTCCACCGTTACCGGTCGGCCCGGCGTTGCCGCCCGCACCGCCGGCGCCGCCGACCTGTGCCGTGCCGTCGGTCGCGATCTTGCCGTCGCCGCCGCGGCCGCCCTGGCCGCCATTGCCGCCGCCGCCGGCACTGCCGGTGGTTCCGGACGAGGCCTGAGTGCCGTTGCCGACACCACCCTGCCCGCCGCTCCCGGCCGTCCCGGCCTGTCCACCGGCACCGCCATTGCCGCCGCTGCCGGCCACCGCGCCGGCCCCACCGCCGGTGCCCACGCCGCCATTGCCGCCGTTACCGGCCGCACCTGCCGCGCCGCCCTGGCCACCGACACCGCCGGCGCCGTTGGTCGCG
>NZ_UWOA01000085.1:0-9316 GCF_900604305.1 Mycobacterium sp. P7213 | reverse complement strand
GGTACGGAAGCCGCCGGCGCACCCGAACCGATTCTGGCCAGTTCGCCGCCGACCTCGACGGTGGTGTCCTCCTCGGCGGTGATCGACAGCAGGGTACCGGCGACCGGGGAGGGGATCTCGGTGTCGACCTTGTCGGTGGAGACCTCCACCAACGGCTCGTCGACCTCGACCGTGTCGCCGACCTGCTTGAGCCAGCGCGTCACGGTGCCTTCGGTGACCGACTCACCCAGCTCGGGCATCAGCACCGGGGTGCCGTCTCCGGCGGGTGCCTCCGGGGCAGCGGGTGCCGCTGGAGCATCAGACAGGGGAGCCGCCGGGGCGGGCGCTTCGGCAGCGGGAGCCTGCTCGGCGGGCTCGGCCGCCGGTGCCGACGGGGCGTCGCTGCTCTCGCCGCCGCTGCTTTCCCCGGCCTCGCCGATCAGGGCCAGCTCGCCGCCCACCTCGACCGTGGTGTCCTCACCGGCGATGATCTTGGTCAGCACACCGGCCACCGGTGACGGGATCTCGGTGTCGACCTTGTCGGTGGAAACCTCCAGGAGTGGCTCGTCGACCTCGACGGTGTCGCCTTCCTGCTTGAGCCAGCGGGTCACCGTTCCCTCGGTGACGCTCTCACCGAGGGCGGGCATCTGGACTGAGAAGGCCATCGTTGTTGACTCCTCGCTCGATCGGTCGCTGCACGTCGTTTCCTGGATACCACGTCAGTGGTGGGGCGAGGGCGGTGTCCAGGTGGACTGTCGAAAACCATCCTGTCATTGCGGCGTCGTCGGCACACATCGAGGTGGCGGTCGAAGGGCTCTCGACGCCGTCGGGTATGGCGCACCGCAGCGTCCCTCAAAGCACTACTGCGGCCGCTTCAGCGTCACTAATATCTCGCGGGTGCCAACTGAGCAGATCGCTGCAGCCTGCGAGCTGTGGACCGGCTTCGACGTCTCGATCGTGGCCCGCAACTATGCCCAACTAGCCGGTTTGCTGGCCGGTTTCGCGTTCGTTGTCATCAATTTGGTGCTCGATCGTGCGTATCGGCGTCGCAGCGACGGTCATGCGCCGGACCCGCGCGAGGTCGAGCACGAGACCCTTACCGGGGTCGCGCTGATGAACGCATTTCTGGGGCTGTTCCTGACGGCGGTGCAATACAGCCTGCTGGCCGGCGAACAGGGATGCGCGGTGGTCAGCGGTCGGGCCACATCCGCAGAACTGTTGGGCGGCATATCATTTGTGGCCTCGCTCTATATTCTGCTGTACGCCGTAGTGCAGTTCGTCTCGGGTAGCGCAGGCACACTGATCAGACATTGCGTGTTCATCGTGGCGGTCCTGGTCCCGCCGATCGCGGTGTTCTTCGTGGAGGCGACGCTGGCCGACCTGGCGCTCGCACTCGGTGACCCGCAGACGCATCAGCCATTGCAGCCGCTGTGGGACGACGCCAACCGACTGTCGGTGCCCATCACGGTCGCCGTCGCCGCGGCCTGTGCGATCGGTTGGTTCCTGGGACGGGCACGACGGCGCAGCGAATCGCCGATCGGGCCCATGGCCGGCCGCATCCGGACCGCGTTCCCGTACTTGAGCACCGTGGTGATCGTCGCGGCGATCACCCGCTCAATGGCGGCGCTGCCGAAAACCGATGTGGCATCTCACCTGGACGCGACGGAGTCCTGGCTCTGGGTTGCCGTGTTCGCCGTGTTGATGTTGGTGCAAAGTGCGGCGCTGTCGTTTCAACAGGGCGTCGAAAACCCCGCGAGGCCGCCCCGGCCGGTGCGCAACGCCCAGAGCGCGGAGGAATAAGCCTGACGCCGGCCGTCGGTTATCCGTTCGCGGCGATGTCTTCCAGCACCGCGAACATGGTGCGGGTCGGCACGCCGGTGCCGCCCTTGGGCGTGTAGCCCCAGGCGCTGCCGGAGTTGTAGGCCGGCCCCGCCACATCGATGTGGACCCAGTCGACTCCGCCGGCCACGAACTCACGCAGGTACACCCCGGCGACCAACATCCCGGCGAAACGCTGACCGCTGACGTTGGCCAGGTCGGCCACCGTCGACTTCAGGTCCTCTTTGAGCTCGTCGGGCAGCGGCATGGGCCAGCCGTTCTCGCCGACGGCCTGCGAGAGGGACGCCACCCGGTCGCGGAAGTCGTCCGAACCCATCACCCCGGGGATGCGCGCGCCCAGCGCCACTGTCTGCGCGCCGGTCAGCGTCGAGGTCTCGATGAGATAGTCCGGGTTGTCCTCGCAGGCCCGCACGATCGCATCGGCCAGGATCAGCCGGCCCTCGGCGTCGGTGTTGAGCACCTCGACGGTGGTGCCGCCGTACTGGGTGAGCACGTCGCCCGGGCGCTGCGCGGTGGAAGACGGCATGTTCTCGGCCATCGGCACGGTGGCGGTCACCTCGATCGGCAGGCCACGGCGGGCGGCCAGCACCACGGTCGCGATCACCGCGGCCGCGCCGCCCATGTCGGAGGTCATGTGGTGCATCGAGGCGGCCGGCTTGATCGAGATGCCGCCGGTGTCGAAGGTGATGCCCTTGCCGACCAGGGCCACCTTCTTGGATGATGCCGCGTGCTTGGGCCGGTGGATCAACCGGACCAGACGCGGCGGGCGCGAGGAGCCCTGTCCGACACCGATCACTCCGCCGTAGCCGGCCTCGGCGAGCGCCTGCTCGTCGAGCACCTCGACGTCCAGGCCGGCTGCTTCGCCGAGTGCCTTGGCGCGGTCGGCGAATTCGGCCGGAAACAGGTGACTGGGCGGGGTGTTGACGAAGTCGCGGGCGGTAGCCACCGCGGCCGCGATATCGACGCCGCGCGCCGCGCTCGCCTCGGCGTCGGCCGCGGTGGACAACACGGCCACCGCCTGCAGGCCCGGTTCCTTGGGCGCGGTCTTCTCGCTGCGGAACGCGGTGAACCGATAGCCACCCAGCAGCAGTCCCTCGACACTGGCAGCGAGCACCCCGTCACCGGGCAGCCCGCTCAGCGCGCTGATCACCGTGGCGGTACCGTTCAGGGAACGCGCCGCATTCCCGGCGGCCCGGCGAACGGTGTCGGCCGGCCAGGAATCGCGCGGCTTGCCCAGCCCGACGGTCACCACGCTGGCCACCGCCAGTGACGCCACCACCAGCCGGTGCACCTGCTCACTGCCGCCTTTGGCGCCCAGCGCGCGCAGACCGGCCTCGATCTCGGCGACCGCCTCGGCGGGCAGCGCCGGCTCGGTCGTGGCGACCGACGCGGTGGATTCGGACTCGTCACCGGCCGATACGACCGGCACGATCAGCACGGCCTCATCGGCGTTCGTGTGCAGCGCGGCGGCGACGGTGACGGAGGGGGCGGGGTATCCGGGTTCGGTGCTCACAAGCACTCACCCTAACGATCTGGGTTCGGATGCAATTGGTATGCCGGGACGGGTTCGTCGAAACCCTTGAGTGTCAACGGTTCCTGAAGGGTTGCCGGCCATTCGGGGAGTACTTCGCGGACGCAAGTAGACGCCAGCACCTGCCCGGGTACGGCCGCATCCACCAGGCGCGCGGCCAGATTGACCGGGGTGCCGAAGTAGTCGCCGTTGATCGCCAGCATCTCGCCGTAGGCCACCCCGGCGCGTACCTGCAGACCGGCTTTGCGGGCCTTGGGATGGTCGACAAGGTCGATCGCCGCCCGGGCCAGCAGTTCTCCGGTCGCACTCACCCACATCACCGCGTCGCCGATGAACTTGACCACCCTCCCGCCGTCGCAATGCACGACGTCGGCGACGGTGCCCGCGAAGTCGGTGAGCAGCGTGGCCAGCTCCGCGGACGTGAGGACCTGGGTCAGCGCGGTGAAACCGGTCAGGTCGGCGAACCCGACGCCGCACATCAAGCTGGCGGACGGCCCGCCGGCCAGCCCCTCGAGGAAGGTCCGGTGGCTGACCTGGTGCTGGCGGTGGACGGCGTCGATCATGGCGCCGATGCGCGGGATGTAGGCAGCGACCGCTCGCCAGGCCCGGGCGGTGGTCAGTTCGTCTCCGGTGTGTCCCAGCCACATCTCGGGTTGGGTCAGCCGGATCATGCTGGACTCGGCCTCGGCCAGGCGCGCCATCGTCGCGCCCAGCACCCGCAGGAATCCGTCGACGGGTTCGCCGAGGTAGGACCGCATCTGGGCCCAGGTGGCCAGCCCGTCGACGTCGGCCTGGCTCAGCGCGGGGGTGTCCGGACCGGGCACACTGAGCCCGAGCATCCGCCAGGCCTGCGCGACGTCGTCGAGTGGCAGGCCCAAGGCTTCGGCGGCGGTGCGCAACGTGTAGTCGGGCGGGCCCGAACGGCCCACCGCGTCGCCGGCCAGGCCGAACAACCGGCCCCGGCGCTCGGCGTCGGCCATCTCCTCGGCGGAGAAGCCCAGGCCGTCGAGGTATTCGACCAGGCCCGCGCGGTCCCTGGCGTCAGCGATACCGGCAGCTTCGAGCGCATCGAAGTCGACCATCTGGATAGTCTGCCAGTCGCCGGCCGGAGACTGGGGAGTTACCGCGAGCTGGGCGCAGAGCGGCTAGCTCCCCGGGGTGCGATCATTGCCGCAGTTCTAGCGCGGCGTTCCCGGAGTGCCTGCCGCGCCCGGGGGAACTCCGGTGCCTCCAGCGCCGCCGATGTTCCCGACTGCGCCAGCGGAGCCGTTGCCCCCGTTCCCGCCGTTGCCACCGCCACCGTTGTTCATGTAGTCGCCGGCATCGCCGCCGTTTCCGCCGCGGCCAGCGGTATGGCCGGTGCCGATGCCGGATCCGCCGTTGCCTCCGCGGCCGCCGTCACCACCGATCGATCCGCCTTCGCCGCCGTTGCCGCCGTTTCCACCGTCACCGTAGGTCCCACGGGCGTTGCCGCCATTGCCTCCGTTGCCAGCATTGCCGGACGTTCCGTACGTAGAGCCGTTGCCTCCGTCGCCGCCGTTTCCGGCGTTGCCATAAGTGGTGCCGCCGCTGCCGCCGTTGCCGCCATCACCGGCGTGGCCCACGACACCGCCGTGCCCGCCGAAGCTGCCGTAATCCAAAACTGCGCCTACGGCGCCGCCCGTCCCGCCGTTTCCGCCGTTTCCGGTGACACCGCCATCACCGCCAGCACCGCCTACCCCGCCGCTGCCTGAGTTGCCAGCGGTGCCGAACAGGTTCCAGAACCAGTAGCCGTCGGGGCCCCCCGTTCCGCCGTCTCCGCCGTTGCCCCCTGCTCCAGCGGTGCCGGTGCCGACGGCGACGCCACCGGCACCACCCGCGCCGCCCATTCCGCCATTGCCGCCGGTGCCATAGAGAAGTCCGCCGACGTACGCCGGCCCTGGGATGCCTCCGTGGCCCCCGTTGCCGCCGTTACCTCCGTTTTGTCCGGCCCCGCCGGCGCCGCCCACCCCACCGTTGCCGCCGTTTCCACCGGCGCTGAAGTACAGTCCGGCGGCTCCGCCGTAGCCGCCGTCACCCCCGTTGCCGCCGAGGGACCCGTTTCCGCCGTTTCCGCCGTTTCCGCCATTGCCCCAGATGAATCCGCCGTTGCCACCGCCGCCGCCCATGCCGCCGTCGCCGCCGAATTGGCCGTCACCACCGTTGGTGCCGTTGCCGCCGTTGCCGAATAGGAAGCCGGCCGAGCCGCCTATGCCGGCTGCACCGTTGATCGGTTCGGTGAGAGCGAAAGTGGTTAGCCCAGAAGGGGAACCAACGTCGTTGGCGCTGCCGGCGTTGCCGCCGTTGCCGATCCAGGACAGGGCGCTGCCGCCGCTGCCGGTCAGGCCCCAGCCGTTGCCGCCGTCGCCGAACCACAGCCCGCCGTCGCCGCCGTCGGGGTGGTCAGCGGTGCCGTCGGCGCCGTCGCCGATGAGGTACTGGCCGAACAGGGCATTGACTTGGCTGCCGACCGCCAGGCCGAAGTCGCTGTTGATCCAGTTCTCGATGCTGGTGTGCCACGGGTCGTAGACGAGCGCCTGGAACCAGTCGCCACTCGCCAATGCTTCGGCGGATCCGCTCGTGAACCAGGTGTCGAGGTTCAGTGCCGCCACGAAGGCGTCGGTGGAGCCGCCGGTGGGATCGACACCGAACAGGGGGTCGACGAAGTCGAAGATCCAGTCCAGCTCGTCTGCCTGAGCCTGTGGTTGCTCGATCAGCGGGGTCATGCCGAGCGCGAGACACGCGGCCGCACCACTGGCAGCACCGATTGCCCGGTTGAGACGGCGAGCCTTCGCGTTGCGCGGGCGACGACGCGCCTCGGCGCAGTTGTTGTTGGTCAAGGGGCCTTCTCCTAGCAAGTAGCGATGTGGAAGCTGTGGATCACTTAGGTATTGGCGTTAAGTTACGGGAGCTTCTCGGGGTGGTCAACATTTGTGGATGCACTGTGTCGAAACTGGGGTTATCGGCCATCAACACAGTCCTTGAATACGCCTTATTGCGACCATAATCTCCCTCCTCGGCGGTCTACTCGCGTTGACGGAGCGCCTAAGGGCAAGTGGCCGGCTCGACGAAGGTCGGATTGAGTAAAGTGATATTAGAAGCATCTGAGGAAATGATCCGGGCGATCGAGGTCAGTGCTCGCTCAATTCCAGCCCTTTGCGTTCGAGCCCGGCCGGCGCCGGCGCTCCGATCGGGCCGGCACTCGCCTCGCCGATTAGGGTGGATCGACGTGAGCGAACTGCAACACGGACCCCTGGAAGACCACCATCGCGCACTGGGCGCCAGCTTCGCCGAGTTCGGCGGGTGGCTGATGCCGGTGTCCTACGCCGGCACCGTCGCCGAGCACAATGCCACCCGCGCCAGCGTCGGGCTGTTCGACGTCAGCCATCTGGGCAAGGCGACTGTTCGTGGTGCGGGCGCGGCGGCCTTCGTCAATGCGACGCTCACCAACGACCTGGCCAGAATCACGCCGGGGCAGGCCCAATACACCTTGTGCTGCAACGAATCTGGTGGCGTTATCGACGACTTGATCGCCTACTACGTTGCCGACGACGAGATCTTTCTGGTGCCCAATGCCGCCAACACCGCGGCCGTGGTGGCCGTGCTGCAGGAGGTGGCGCCGGCCGGGGTGACGATCACCGACGAACATCGTTCGCGCGCGGTGCTGGCCGTGCAGGGCCCGCGATCGGCCGAGGTTGTGGCGGGTCTCGGCCTGCCGACCGAGATGGACTACATGGCGTTCGCCGACGCCGCCTACGCCGGCGTGCCGGTGCGGGTGTGCCGGTCCGGCTACACCGGTGAACACGGCTATGAGCTGCTGCCGGACTGGGACTCGGCGGGGGTGGTGTTCGACGCGCTGGTAGAGGCCGTGCGGGCGATCGGCGGTGAGCCGGCCGGCCTGGGTGCCCGCGACACGTTGCGCACCGAGATGGGTTATGCGCTGCACGGCCATGAACTGTCGCCGGCCATCTCACCGCTGCAGGCCCGTTGCGGGTGGGCGATCGGCTGGAAGAAGGAATCGTTCTTCGGCCGCGACGCACTGCTGGCGGAGAAAGCGGCCGGTCCCGCGCGGCTGCTGCGGGGGCTGCGCGCCACGGGTCGGGGAGTGCTGCGTGCCGACCTGGCCGTGCTCGACGGTGACCGCCGGGTCGGGGTCACCACCTCGGGCACGTTCTCGCCGACGCTGAAGGCCGGCATTGCGCTGGCGCTGATCGATGTAGATGCGGGTATCGAGGACGGCGCCCAGCTCACCGTCGACGTGCGCGGTCGCGCCGTCGAATGCCAGGTGGTGACGCCGCCGTTCGTCACGGCAAAAACCCGCTAGCGCACCGGTTATACAATCGCTGCATGACGAGCAGCCTCCTCGAGTTCCATGTGTCGGTCACCGCAAACCCGACGCCGGACGAGGTGCGCGAATCCATTTTGGCGGAGCCGGGTTTCGGCAAGTACCACACCGACCACATGGTGTCGATCGACTACACGGTGGACGCGGGTTGGCACAATGCGCGGGTCATTCCCTACGGACCCATCGAACTGGACCCGTCGGCCATCGTCCTGCACTACGCGCAAGAGGTGTTCGAAGGGCTCAAGGCCTACCGGTGGAGCGACGGGTCGATCGTCTCTTTCCGGCCCGAGGCCAATGCCGCGCGGATGCGGGCCTCATCGCGACGGCTGGCCATTCCGGAGCTGCCCGACGAGCTGTTCATCGAGTCGTTGCGGCAGCTGATCGCCGTGGATGGCGCCTGGGTGCCGGAGGCGGGCGGCGAGGAGTCGCTGTACCTGCGGCCATTCGTCTTCGCCACCGAGCCGGGCCTGGGGGTCCGTCCCGCCAACGAGTACCGCTGCCTGGTGATGGGCTCACCGGCCGGCGCGTACTTCAAGGGCGGGATCAAGCCGGTGAGCGTGTGGCTGTCGACGGAGTACGTGCGGGCCTGCCCCGGCGGCACCGGCGCGGCCAAGTTCGGCGGTAATTACGCGGCGTCACTGGTCGCGCAGGCCCAGGCCGCCGACAACGGCTGCGATCAGGTGGTGTGGCTGGATGCGGCCGAGCGGCGCTATGTCGAAGAGATGGGCGGGATGAACCTGTTCTTCGTGTTCGGCACCGGTGGCTCGGCGCGCCTGGTCACTCCTGAGTTGTCCGGCTCGCTGCTGCCCGGTATCACCCGGGACTCCTTGCTGCAGTTGGCAACCGATGCCGGGTTCAGTGTCGAAGAACGCAAGATCGATGTCAGTGAATGGCAGAAGAAGGCCGCCTCGGGGGAGATCACCGAGGTCTTCGCCTGCGGGACGGCTGCGGTCATCACCCCGGTGTCACAGGTCAAATCCGCCGAAGGCGAATTCACCATCGCCGACGGTCAGCCCGGCGAGGTCACCATGGCGCTGCGGGACACTCTGACCGGTATTCAGCGCGGTACCTTCGCCGACACCCACGGCTGGATGGCCCGGCTGGATTAGCCCGGCACTCCCGGTGTGCCGGGTGTGCCGTCGGCGCCGCCTGGTCCGCCATCACCGCCGGAGGCACCCGCGCCGTCGGCGACGGTTTGGCCCGCGCCGCCCACACCGCCGCTGCCGTCCGCGCCGGGGTGGGCGACCCCGCCGGCCCCGCCGGTGCCGCCGAACCCGCCGGTGGCGGTGCCCGCGGCGGCAGTGGTCGCATCGCCGCCGGCGCCGCCGTCACCGCCCACACCGCCGGTGCCATCGTTGTAGCCGTCGGCTCCCGCGTCGACGAAGCCGTCGGCGGTGCCGCCGACACCACCCGTACCGCCGCCGCCGCCGATGGCGCCTTGCCCGATGACGACGGAGCTGCCGCCGGTGCCGTCACCGCCCACGCCCCCTGCACCGCCTTCGCCGCCCGTGCCGACATTGAAGGCGACGCCGCCGGTCCCGCCGTCTCCACCGCGACCTCCGATGCCGAAACCGCCGCCGACGGCACTGATTCCGCTACCGGAC
>NZ_UWOA01000031.1:0-52217 GCF_900604305.1 Mycobacterium sp. P7213 | reverse complement strand
GCCCACTTCTTCGCCGTCGCCGATGAGCACTGGAACCGCTCAGCGGCCCGTCGGATCGGCCACCCGTCATCGACGATCAGCCTGGCGAGTTTCAATCGCCCCTTCGGAGTCAGCGAAGCATTAGCGTGGGACACGAGGACCTCCTGGTGATCGGCGTGCGTGTGGTAACCACACCGATACCGGAGGTCCTCACCTACTTCCGCGCACCACGCCGTTCACAACGTCCCTGGCCATTACAGCTAGACCGCACTCCTGGCCGGACAGCGCCGCCGTCGGTTACCCGCCCAAGCAGCCGGGGCCGAGCAAGGCCTTCAAGTCCCCCATCAGCGCCGAGGACGGCGTCACCCGCAGCGAGGGGTCCAGCTCCAGGACGGTGATGCGCTCCCCGCTGATCAGCCGCAGCTGCACCTGTGCGGTACCGGGATGACGGGTCAGCACCTGCTTGAGCGCACTGACTTTGTCCATGGTGCATTGGCGGGTAGGAAGGCTCACCGCCAGCGGACGATCCGGGGCATTGGCGGAGAAATCCGGCACCACCAGTTCGTTGGCGATCAACGAGATCCGGTCGTCGCGGATGTTGACCTTGGCACTGACCAGCACCACGGCGTCGTCGGCGACGTCGGCACCATAGGCGGAGTAGGTCTGTGGAAAGAACATCACCTCGATGCCGCCGGTGAGATCCTCCAATTGCGCCGAGGCCCAGGGCAGTCCGTTCTTGTTGACCCGGCGGTTCACCGAGGCCAGGATGCCGCCGACCTTTACCTGGGTGTCGGCGGCGACGTCACCTTCCAGGATCGCTGGGATCTGGGTGTCGACCTGGGCGGCCAGCAGGTGTGCAATGCCGTTGAGCGGGTGCCCGGACACATAGAGACCGAGCATCTCTCGTTCCAGGGCCAGCTTGTGCTTGTCGGCCCACTCCTCGTCGGGCACCTTGATGCCGAATACGGCATCGGTTGCGGCGCTTTCGCCGTCTCCCCCGCCGAACAGGTCGAACTGCCCCACCGCCTCGGCCTTCTTGGTGCCCAACACCGAGTCGACCGCGTCGGTGTGTACCAGGAACAGCCCCTTGCGCGGATGTCCCAGCGAGTCGAAGGCACCCGCCTTGATCAGAGACTCGGTGACCTTCTTGTTGCAGGCGGCGATATCGATCTTGTTGAGGTAGTCGGAGAAGTCGGTGAAACGGCCCTTGTGCGTCCGGGTGTTGATCAGCGAGCCGACGACATTGGCGCCGACGTTGCGTACCGCACCCAGCCCGTAGCGGATGTCCTCGCCCACCGAAGCGAAGTTCAGCCCGGATTCGTTGACGTCCGGCGGCAGCACGGTGATCCCCAGCCGGCGGCAGTCGGCCAGATAGACCGCGGCCTTGTCTTTGTCGTCACCGACCGACGTCAACAGCCCGGCCATGTATTCGGCCGGGTAATTGGCCTTGAGGTAAGCCGTCCAGTACGACACCAGACCGTAGCCGGCCGCGTGCGACTTGTTGAACGCATAGCCGGCGAACGGCAAGATGGTGTCCCACAACGCTTTCACGGCCTTTTCGGAGAACCCGTTGGCCGTCATCCCCTCATAGAAGCCCTTGTATTCGGCTTCGAGCACTTCAAGTTTCTTCTTGCCCATGGCCTTACGCAGCGCGTCGGCCTTGCCCATGGTGTAGGAGGCCACCTTCTGGGCGATGAACATGATCTGCTCTTGGTAGACGATCAGTCCGTAGGTCTCCGAGAGGATGTCGCGCAGCGGCTCTTCGAGTTCGGGATGGATCGGTTTGATGGCCTGTCGCTCGTTCTTGCGGTCGGCGTAGTCGTTGTGGGCGTTCATGCCCATCGGACCGGGCCGATACAGCGCCAGCACTGCGACGATGTCGTTGAACTCGGTGGGCTGCATGCGGCGCAGCAGGTCGCGCATGGGGCCGCCGTCGAGCTGGAACACGCCCAGGGTGTCGCCGCGGCCCAGCAGTTCGTAGGTGGCCGGGTCATCGAAGGGCAGCGTGTCCAGATCCAGGTCGATGCCCCGGTTGGCTTTGATGTTCTCCAGGCAGTCGCCGATGATCGTCAGGTTGCGCAGGCCCAGGAAGTCCATCTTCAGCAGGCCGATTTCTTCACACGACGGGTAGTCCCAGCCGGTGATGATGGCGCCGTCCTGCGGGCGCTTCCACAACGGGATCGCGTCGATCAGCGGCTCAGAGCTCATGATCACCGCGCAGGCGTGCACGCCGGCGTTGCGGACCAGGCCCTCCAGTCCACGCGCGGTTTCGTAGATGGTGCGTACATCGGGGTCGGTGTCGATCAACGCGCGAACCTCGGCGGCCTCCTTGTACCGCTCGTGGTTGGGGTCGGTGATGCCCGACAGCGGGATGTCCTTGGCCATGATCGGCGGCGGCAACGCCTTGGTGATGCGGTCGGCGATGGCATAGCCGGGCTGGCCATAGTTCACGCGAGCTGAATCCTTCAGCGCCGCTTTGGTTTTAATGGTGCCGAAGGTGATCACCTGGGCTACCCGGTCACTGCCCCACCGCTCGGCGGCGTAGCGGACCATCTCGCCGCGGCGACGGTCATCGAAGTCGATGTCGATATCGGGTGCCGACGGCCGTTCCGGGTTGAGGAAGCGCTCGAACAGCAGACCGTGCGGTATCGGGTCGATGTTGGTGATGCCCAGCGCGTAGGCCACCAGCGATCCGGCAGCCGACCCGCGGCCGGGGCCCACCCGGATGTTGATCGAGCGGGCGTAGTTGATCAGGTCCGCGACGATCAGGAAGTACGACGGAAATCCCTTGCCGCAGATGACATCGATCTCGTAGGAGGCGCGGTCGGTGTACTCGCTCGGCACGCCGGCCGGAAAGCGCCGCTCCAGCCCGGCCTGCACCTCGTGGCGCAGCCAGGAGCCCTGGTCGTGGCCCTCGGGGACGGGAAACACCGGCATCCGGTCGCGCGGGGCCCACACGTCGGCATAGGACTGCACCCGCTCGGCGATCAACAGGGTGGAATCGCAGGCCTCGGGCAGCTGGTCGTCCCAGAGCGCGCGCATCTCGGCGGCCGACTTCAGGTAGTAGCCGTCGCCGTCGAACTTGAACCGGGTGGGATCCGACAGCGTCTTGCCGGTCTGCACACACAGCAGCGCCTCGTGGTTCGAGGAGGCGTCGCGGGTGACGTAGTGGCAGTCGTTGGTGGCCAGCGTCGGGATGCCGAGCTTGCGCCCGACGTCCAACAGTCCGTCGCGGACCCGGCGCTCGATGGCCAGCCCGTGGTCCATCACCTCCAGGAAGTAGTTCTCCGGGCCGAAGATCTCCCGCCATTTGGCGGCCGACTCCAGCGCCTCGCGCTCATGACCCAGCCGCAGCCGGGTCTGTACCTCCCCCGAGGGGCACCCGGTGGTGGCGATGATGCCCTCGGCGTGCTCGGCGATGATCTCGGCGTCCATCCGCGACCACTTGCCGAGCTGGCCCTCGAAGGAGGCCAGCGATGACAGCTTGAACAGGTTGCGCAACCCGGTGGCGTTTTCGGCCACCATGGTCAGGTGGGTGTAGGAGCCGCTGCCGGAGACGTCGTCGCTCTTCTGGCTCGGGTCGCCCCAGTGGACCCGGCGGGTGTCGAACCGCGAACCCGGGGCGATATAGGCCTCCACCCCGATGATCGGCTTGATGCCGGCCTTGGTCGCCGCGTTGTAGAACTCGCTGGCGCCGAACATGTTTCCGTGGTCGGTCATCCCGATCGCGGGCATCCCCAAGCGCTGCGCCTCAGCCAGCATCGGGGCGATCTTCGCCGCGCCGTCGAGCATCGAGTACTCGGTGTGGTTATGCAGGTGCACGAAGGACCGCGACGATGAACTGTCCATAGGACCGCCAGTCTATGGCGCAGCACCGACGCTTCTCGGGCGTGTCGTCGCCCGTGTCTCTTCGGCGGTCATTTCCCGGGACAGCGGCCGCCGCCGTGCACTACGTTGAGGTTCGGCTGAAGCGGAGGAGAGTCATACATGAGCGTGTACCGGGTGATCGACATCATCGGGACCAGTCCGTCATCCTGGGAGAACGCCGCGGCCGAAGCGGTGCACCGGGCCAAGCAGACCATCGACGACATCCGCGTCGCCCAGGTCGTCGAGCAGGACCTCACCCTCGACGACAAAGGCGGGATCATCTACCGCACCAAACTGCGCATCTCCTTCAAGATCCGCCCGCCGAAGTCATCCAAGCCGGCTGACGAATCGAGCTAACGACCTCGATGTCACGTAGCTTCGACGATTTGGTGGCCGAGGCCGCCGCCGCACCCGTCGACGGCTGGGACTTCTCCTGGCTTGACGGCCGCGCCACCGAGCAGCGCCCCTCCTGGGGCTATCAGCGCCTCATGAGTCAGCGTCTCGCGGCCGCCTCGGCCGGTCTGGACCTGCAGACCGGCGGCGGCGAAGTGCTGGCCGGCGCCGAGGTGTTCCCGCCGGCCATGGCCGCCACCGAGTCGTGGCCGCCCAACGCGGCGCGCGCCACCCAGTTGCTGCATCAGCGGGGCGTCGTGGTGATAGCCACACCGGATCACCCGCCGCTGCCGTTCGCCGATGAAGCGTTCGACCTGGTCACCAGTCGGCACCCCATCGTGGTGTGGTGGTCGGAGATCGCCCGGGTGCTCAAGCCGGGCGGCAGCTATCTGGCCCAGCACATCGGGCCGGGCACGGTCGGTGAGCTGGCCGACTACTTCGACGCGCCGCCCGCGGCCCGGCATGCCGCGTTGGACGTGGCGGGCCAGGTCGCCGAGGCGCAGGCCGCCGGCCTGCAGCCGGTGGACGCCCGCATGGAGCGGCTGCGAGTCGAGTTCTTCGACGTCGGGTCGGTGATCTACTTCCTGCGCAAGGTGATCTGGATCGTGCCGGGCTTCACCGCCGAAGGCTACCTGGACCGACTGCGTGCGTTGCACGACCGGATCGCAACCGACGGCCCGTTCGTCGCGCACGCTACCCGCGTGCTGATCGACGCCAAAAAGCCGGAGCGCTGACTCAGCGCCGCAACACCTCCAAAGCGTGCTGCAGATCGGCCGGGTATTCGCTGGTGATCTCGATGCGCCGCCCGTCGCCTGGATGCGCGAATGCCAGAGCGCGCGCGTGCAGCCACTGCCGTTCCAGCCCGAGCTTGCGCGCCAGCGTGGGGTCGGCGCCGTAGGTGAGGTCGCCGCAGCAGGGATGCCGCAGGGCCGAGAAGTGCACCCGGATTTGGTGGGTACGGCCGGTTTCCAGGTGCACGTCGAGCAGGCTCGCGGCGACGAACGCCTCCACGGTGTCGTAGTGGGTGATGCTGTGCCGCCCGTCGGCGGTCACGGTGAACTTCCAGTCCGGTCCGTGATGCCGCCCGATCGGCGCGTCGATGGTGCCGCTGGACGGATCCGGATGGCCCTGCACCAGGGCGTGATAGCGCTTTTCCACGGTGCGCGCCTTGAACGCGCGTTTGAGCGCGGTGTAGGCGCGTTCGGAGATCGCCACCACCATCACCCCCGAAGTCCCGACATCCAGCCGGTGCACGATGCCCTGGCGCTCGGGGACGCCCGACGTGGTGATCCGGTAGCCGGCCGCCGCCAAGCCCCCGAGCACGGTCGGCCCGCTCCAGCCCACGGAGGCGTGCGCGGCCACCCCGGCGGGCTTGTCCACGGCGACGATGTCGGCATCGGAGTACAGGATCGTCATGCCCTCGACCTCGGCCGGGGTGTTCTCCAGCGGTGGCGGCGCTTCGGGCAGTCGCACCTGTAACCACGCGCCGGCGACGAGCCGGTCGGACTTGCCGGCGGCTGCGCCGTCCAGTTCCACATCGCCGTTCTCGGCCAGGGTGGCCACCACGTTGCGCGACAGGCCCAGCAGGCGGGCCAGCCCGGCGTCCACGCGCATGCCGGCCAGCCCCTCGGGGACCGGCATGGATCGTTCGGTCACAGCCGCATCAGGGTTGCTCGCCGTCGCCGTCGCCGTCGTCGTCGTCGGCAGCACCCACTGGACGCGGCTGCTCAGCATCGTCGCCGGCGCGGCGGCGACCCACCGCGTCGAAGTCGAAGCCGAACACCGACAGCGCCACCAGCAGGATCGCACCGCCCACCACGGCGGGGTCGGCGACATTGAACACCGGCCACCAGCCGATCGACAGGAAGTCGACCACGTGGCCCTGCAGATGCCCGGGCGCCCGGAAGAACCGGTCCACCAGGTTGCCCAACGCGCCGCCGAGGATCATCCCCAGCCCGATCGCCCACCACGGCGACACCAGGCGGCGCGACATCCAGATGATGCCAAGCACCACTGAGCTGGCGATCAGTGTCAACACCCAGGTGTAGCTGGTGGCCATCGAGAACGCGGCGCCGGAGTTGCGGACCAGCGTCCAGGTGACGGTGTCGCCGATGATCGACACCGGCTGGCCGGGGGTCAGCATCTTCACCGCGAGCACCTTGGTGACGACGTCGGCCAGCAGCACCACCGCGGCCACGGACAGCAGCAGCCCCAGCCGGCGGGGCGGGGCAGCGGATTCCGTCTCAGCTGCCGCGACCGGGTCCACCTCCGTCGCGGTGGAGTCGGTTGTCTCGTCAGTCACGCTCTCCATCATCCCTTAACCCGGGTGCGGCATGATCGCGGCATGCTGTCCAAGCGTCTCACCGTCATCACCACCGGGGGCACCATCTCCTGCAGCACCGGAGGCGACGGGGCGCTGCGGCCCGCCCGCAGCGGCTCGGACCTGCTCGCGGACACCGGCGCCGCCGATGTCACCGTGGTGGATCTGATGGCGCGAGACAGCTCGGAGCTGGGCCCGGCCGACTGGTCGCAGCTTCTCGCCGCGGTCAACGCCGCGGTGGACGGCGGCGCCGACGGCGTTGTGGTCACCCACGGCACCGACACCTGCGAAGAGGGTGCGCTCTGGCTGGAACTCGGCTATCGCGGGGATGCGCCGGTCGTGCTGACCGGGGCTCAGCGCGGTGCGGACGCGCCCGACGCCGACGGGCCGGGCAACCTGCGCGACGCCCTGGCGGTGGCCGCCGATCCGGCGGCCCGGGGGCTGGGGGTGCTGATGTGCTTCGCCGGCCGGGTACTGGCCCCGCTGGGCCTGCAGAAGACGACCATCACCGGGCTGACCGGTTTCACCGGTCCGCTGCTGGGCAGCGTCACCGACGGTCACGTCACGCTGGCCGGCGACAAGACTCGGCCCTACCTCGGTGCACCGGCCACGGTGCCGCGGGTGGATGTGGTGGCGCTGTATGCGGGCGCCGACACCGTCGCATTGGACGCCTGCGTGGCCGCCGGTGCGCGCGGGGTGGTGTTGTCCGCGTTGGGGTCGGGCAACGCCACCACGGCGGTGATCGACGGGGTGCGCCGGCACTGTGCGGCCGGCGTCGAGATCGTGGTGTCCAGCCGGGTTCCGCAGGGGCGCATCGGTGCGGATTACGGCCCCGGCCGGGCCCTGGTGCAAGCCGGCGCGGTGATGGTCCCGCTGCTGCGCCCGCCGCAGGCACGGATCCTGTTGATGGCGGCGCTCGCGGCCGGGCAGCCCGTCGGCGACGTCATCGACCGGTGGGGCTGACGACCGGCTTCTCCGGGTGTACTTCTCCAATACCGTGAACTTCCGACGCGACACGATCCGGTAGCGCAGGCCCTCCCCCGACCAACTAGCTGGGTTCCTCCGGGCGGGCAATGTAGTCCGGCCAGTCCAGGCTCGCCACCGGGTCGGCGCGGCTGATCCCTGGCTCGTCATGGGGGAACGTACGCACCGGGCCGGGGCCCGAGCCGCGCGTTTCGAAGCGAATCGTCATCACCCCGTGCCCGGCCCCCTGAATCCAACCGTGGCCCAGATCCGGGTGACTGACGTCGTCACCGACTCGCCATGACGTCGCCGCTATCGCGGAAGGTGGTTCTCGCGCAGGGATTTCCGGTGCTGTCGCGCCCATATCTGGAAGCTCCAGATCCGGGAACAGCGACTCCTGACGAACATCGGTCAACCCGGAGAACCCCACGCCGAGCAGCCGGATCGGCCCGATCTCCTGCGGATCGAGCAGTAGCCGTGCGGCCGCCGACGTCAGTGCGGCGACGTCGGTGGTGGCATAGGGCAAGGTGGCCGAGCGGGTGAGCACGCTCATGTCGGCCTTCTTGAGTTTCACCGTCACGGTGCGGGCGCCGCGTCCATCGCGAAGCAGCCTGCGGTGGGCGTGCTCCCCGATCG
The DNA here is from genome assembly GCF_900604305.1 of Mycobacterium sp. P7213. NCBI lineage: Bacteria > Bacillati > Actinomycetota > Actinomycetes > Mycobacteriales > Mycobacteriaceae > Mycobacterium > Mycobacterium sp. P7213. The sequence goes on along the minus strand of NZ_UWOA01000031.1, from coordinate 44,059 downwards.
GACCGATCTGCGCCCGCAACTGTTCCAGAGTGGTCAGATCGACGGCGAAGGTCGACTCGGCGCTGATCTGTTTGGCCTCAGCGCGTTCGGCGACCCGCCGGTCGTCGATTCCCCGGGCCAACCGGTGCAGGGCAGGACCAATAGTGGCACCCAGGATATCGGCGACCTCGCTGTCGGTCAGTGCGGCTAGCTGGCCGATCGTGGCGATGCCTAATCGGTGCAACTTCTCCTCGGCGACCGGACCGATCCCCCACAGGCGGCGCACCGGAAGTCCGTCCAGCAGCAGCCGTTCTTCGGAGCGGCCAACGACACGCACACCGTTGGGCTTTGCCAGATCGGACGCGATCTTGGCGATCTGCTTCCCCGATCCCGCCCCGACGGATGCCACCAAGCCGGTCTCCTCGAGCACCCGCCCGCGCAACCGTTCGCAGAATCGGAGCACCTCCGCATCGTCGGCTCCCGCCAGCTCGGCCGGTTCGCCGAACGCCTCGTCGAAGGAGAGTTGCTCGACCACCGGGATCACCGCGCGCACGGTCTCGAACACCCGTCGGCTGGCCATGCCGTACACCGCGCCGCGCGGCGGAAGCACCACGGCCGGCGCCCCCACCAGTCGGCGCGCCTGGTGCATCGGCATCGCCGAGCGGGCGCCGAACACCCGCGCCTCATAGCTGGCGCCGGCCACCACACCGCGGCCCCCGAGCCCGCCGACCAGCACCGGTCGTCCCCGCAGCGTCGGGCGGGTCAATTGCTCAACGGACGCGAAGAACGCGTCCATATCCAGGTGCAGGACCCAGCGGGCGTCCACGATGTTCAGCCTATTGGGAGCTACGACGCCTGGCCGCACCCGACTAGTGTCGAAACGATGGCGATGAATCTGCTACACCGGCTGTGTTGCAGCTCCCGGTACTGGGCACGCAGCGTCGAACGTGAGCTCCTACCGTGGGCCCTGGCAGACGTCGACCTCGGCGAGAACACCCTGGAGATCGGGCCGGGCTACGGCGCCAACATGCGGTGTCTGGTGGACATGACGCCCCGGCTGACCGCCGTCGAGATCGACCCCCCGATGACCGAGCGCCTCCAGTCGAGATACGGCTCGCGGGCCCGCATCATCAACGGCGACGGCACCGATACCGGGCTGCCGTCCGAGGAGTTCAATTCCGTGGTGTGTTTCACCATGCTGCACCACGTTCCGACGCCGGAGTTGCAGGACCGGCTGTTCGCCGAAGCGTTTCGGGTACTGCGGCCCGGGGCCGTCTTCGCTGGCAGCGATGGGGTGCACTCGACGATTTTTCAGCTGATGCACTACCGCGACACCTACAACCCGGTCAGCCCCGACACCTTGCCGGACCGCCTAGACAGCGCAGGGTTCCACGACATAGAGATGGAGATTGCGAACGGTCAACAGCGGTGGCGGGCCGTCAAACCCTGACTGAAGGTCACTTCGACCCGCCGCCACCCTTCTTGAGCTGGTGAGGGCAGTACGTCTTCGCCGCAATCGCGGCGAACCTGGCCGCGTCGGCGACAGTGAGATCGGGGTTGGCCTCGGTGACGTCGTTGAGCAGTTCCATCGCCGACTCGCCGTTGGCAGCCAGGCCACACAGCGCCTCGGCGGCGGCCACGGCGTGTTCGGTGTCATCGAAGATGATCCCGACCTGCTGCAGTGATGCGATGAATTCGGCGCTGTCGACCGTCTTCGCCTCTCCTTCAGCGGGTTCGGCGTGCCCGGGTGCGGCCAGAGCAAGCCCGGCCAGGATGACCAGCGGGGCCAGCAACAGTTTCATAGGGGTCCTCCTGCGACGACCGGAAGCGTAAGGCATCTGGGCTATGTCAGCCGAGTGCGGACTGCGATCCGGTGAGGGCACTGTCAGCCTCGTCGAGGACATGCACCGCATGGATTCCCGGCTTCAGGGACAGCTTGGCGACGAGCTCGTCGAGGCCGGCCTGATCGACGTTCCAATGCTGCACCACATCCGGCGTCTGCTGCAATTGCGCGATCACCTGATCGAGTGGCACCGGCGCCTCGCGGTCGGCGATGTTGGTCGACACCACACGCGCCGCCGGCGCCACTGTGCGGGTGCGGGCCGCCGGTGCACCCAGCGCACCACCGGCCGCGCTGCCCATGGCCGCCGGGGCGAGCATGCCCGGCACCGAACCCGCGGCGGGTGCGGCACTCAGTGCCGACTCGGGCAGCGATGTGGAGGCCAACTGGATCGCCGAAGTGGCACTGGCCCAGTTCGGCGGCACCGACAGCGCTCCCACCCGCATCGCACTGCCCGCTGCGGCCCCGGCGGACTTCGCCAGGCCGGCGCCGGTAGCCACTCCCGAGCTGTGCAACCCGCCGAGCGCCGACTTGGGAATCACCGGTAGCACCGCCTTGTAACCGCTGCGGAACTGGGTGATCGACATGTTGGTCGAGGCGTGAACGGTGTTGACCCATGCGGTCTGGCTGCTGGTGCCCGACAGCAGAGCCAGGTGTGACTCCAGGTAGGAGCGCACCTCCGGGCCCCCGGTCACGCCGTCGATCAGGTCCTGCCATCCCTTGGTGTAGCCCGAGGTCATCTTGTTGATCTCGGCGAGGACGTCCTGCAGGATGTCGTGCGGCGTCACCAGACCGTCGGACTCGGCACTTCCCGCCGTGCCGTTGGTGGTCTGCGGCGGCTCGGTGAACGCGGCGAGGTCGGTGGCCGCGGTCGAAGCGCCGGCATAGCCGACCATCGCGCTGACGTCCTGCGCCCACATCCGACCGTATTCGGCTTCGACCGCCGCGATCGCCGTGCTGTTCTGACCAAGGATATTGGTGGCCACCAGCGAGGCCAGCTGGCTGCGGTTGGCGGCGATCGCCGGCGGCGGCACGATCCCCGCGAAGGCAGATTCATAGGCGGCGGCAGCAGCCGATGCCTGGGCTGCGGTCTGTTCGGCCTGCGCCGCCGTGGTCTGTAGCCAGGTCACGTACGGTGCTGCGGCGGCCGCCATCGCCGCCGCCGCCGGCCCCTGCCACCCGCCGCTGAGACTCGCCAATACCGCCTGGTACGACGAGGCAGTGGCGCTCAACTCGGCGCCCAGTCCCGTCCAGGCCGCCGCGGCGGCGAAAAGTGGGTCCGCACCCGGTCCCGAGTACAACTGCCCGGAGATGATCTCCGGCGGCTGCGCTGCGAAGCTGTAAAAAACCATGAACGCGACCTACTTCCGCTATTTCGCGATCGGGGGGATGACGATGACGGTGGCGGTGGTGGCGATGTCCGGTCCCGTCTGGGTGTTGGTGACGTGGCTGATCGCACTGATCGCCCGAGTGGCGCCGGCTCCGGCGGCCTGACGGATCGGAGTACCGATGGCCCGGCCGGCCAAACTCGACAGTGCCATCTGGCCCGCCAGCAGGCCCTCGCCGTTGGCGGCCAGAGCCGGAGCCGCCTCGAGCACACTGGCCTGCAGGGCCACGGCGGCGGTCTTGACGGTCGGAACCGCGCTGGCCCAACTCGCGGGCACCGACAGTGACCCGATCAGTCCGGCCCGGCCCACCGCACTCGACACCGACGCCGGGATGGCCTGTGCACCGGTGAGCAGCGGACTGGACAGCAACGGCGACAGTGCGCCGACGATCGGCTTGGGGCTCAGCGTGCTGGTCAGGTTCCCCAGGGAGTTGGCCACGGCCGGGATGCTGATCGACATCTGGTAGATGCTGCGGGCCGAGTTGACGATGCCCGATGCGTACGGACCGTTGAAGGTGCTCAGCACCGACGACAGCGTCTTCACGACCGCCTGGTAATCCTGGAAGACCTGGGTCGGCAGCCCCATCGGATTGGTGACCAGATCCTGCAGCGCATTCGGGATCTGGGTGAGGAAGTCCGACCGAGTCGACTCTGCGCTAGACGCCGCTGCGGACTGCGCCGCGTTGTTGACCGCCGCCGACTGACCGGCCTGCCCGCCGGCATTTGTGGTCTCCGGTGGAGTGTTGAACGCGCTGAGCTGACTGGCGGTTGCAGACGAGCCCGCATAGCCGTACATCGCGGCCGCGTCCTGCGCCCACATCTCCCCGTACTGCGCCTCGGTGGCGGCGATGGCCGGCGCGTTCTGGCCCAGGAAGTTGGTCGCCACCAGCGTGGCCAGCAGGGTGCGGTTGGCGGCGATCACCGGCGGAGGCACCGTGGCGGCGAAGGCTGCTTCGTAGGCGCCGGCTGCGGCCGAGGCTTTCAGCGCGGTTTCTTCGGCACCCACCGCGGTGGCCTTCAACCACGCTGCGTACGGAGCCGCGGCTGCCGTCATCGAGGCGGCCGAGGGCCCCTTCCAGGCCGAGCCGGTCAGGTCGGCGATCACCGAGGCGAACGACGTCGCCGTGTAGTCCAGCTCGGCCGCCAACGCCGACCAGCTCGCCGCGGCGGCCAGCAACGGGGCAGACCCGGGCCCGGTATACATTCTCGCGGAATTGACTTCCGGCGGCAGCGCCCCGAAATCCATGAATCCCCTGCCCCTCTAAGCCGAGTAACGAACCGGCCCACCCGAGTCGCCTCATGCGACGATTTGCCCCGGGATTCGGCGCAATTCGGGTGGGCCAGTACCAACCGCGAACAACTGTTCGTATGGCTTGGAGGTTAATCGCGGACCAATGGTCGCCGGAAAAGAGTCAGTGCCCCGTCCGGGTCTGGACACTGCCCGGTGACCGGCCGCGTGCAGGCGGATGGCGAGGCCGCGGCGGGGGTATTTTTCCTATCTCGATCTGCACAAATGTCACCACCCGGCGGAGCCGGGGACATCGCACCGAGCCCGCGTAGCCGGCACCGGCGACCTTAAGAATCTCGCCGCGAGAAAGTCCGCCCTGGCCGGACGGACTTTTCCGGCGCCGCACTTCTCAGATCTTGGCGATGGACACCCGCACGCCGTCGCCGATTTCGGTGGCATCGATCGGGTCACCGAATTCGAAACTGGTCGCCAAGATTTCTCCGGCGATCAACTCGGCATGATTGCGTGCCCATTCCAGCCGCTGCTCGGGCACCGAGATCACCACGACGATCCGATCGGATACCTCCAGTCCGCTGCTTTTGCGCAACTCCTGCAGTTCCCGGATCCGGTCCTTTGCCCAGCCCTCGGCTTCCAGTTCGGGTGTCACGGCGCTGTCGAGCACCACCAGGCCGGCACCGTCGGGCAACGCGACGGTGTATTCGGGGTCAGCGGCCACCAGTTTGGACGTGTACTCGCTCTCGAGCAGCACCACCGGTCCCGCGCTCAGGCTGCCGTCCGCGTTGACGACGCCCTCGCCGGCCTTGACCGCTTTGATCGCGGCCTGGACGTCTTTGCCCAGCCGGGGACCGGCCACCTTCGCGTTGACCGCCAGGTCGAAGCGCCCATAGTGCGCGATGTCGTCGGTGAGCTCGACGGACTTGACGTTGAGCTCGTCGGCGATCAGGTCGGTGAACGGTGCCAACCGCTGCGGGTCGTCGACTGCGACAGTGAGTTTGGGCAGTGGCAGCCGCACCCGCAGTTGGTGCGCCTTGCGCACCGACGACGCCGCCGAACAGACCTCGCGGACCTGGTCCATCGCCGCCACCAGGGCCGCGTCGGCGGGCAGATCGCCGGCCTGCGGCCAGTCGGTCAGGTGCACCGAGCGTTCCCCGGTGACACCGCGCCAGATCACTTCGGTGGTCAGCGGCAGCAACGGCGCCGCCAGTCGTGCGGTGATCTCCAGCACGGTGTGCAAGGTGTCGATCGCGTCGGCATCCTCGTCCCAGAACCGCTGCCGGGACCGGCGGACATACCAGTTGGTCAGCGCCTCGGTGAACAGCCGAAGTTGTTCACACGCCCCAGAGATGTCACAGACATCCAGGGCCCGGGTCAGGTCGTCGCGCAGCGACGCCAGCTTGGCCAGGATGTAGCGGTCCAGGACGTGCTGCGAATCGGTGCGCCAGATCCCGGGTTTGGGGGCGTACAGGGTCAAGAAGGTGTAGGCGTTGGTCAGCGGCAACATCACCTGGCGTACACCCTCGCGAATGCCGGCCTCGGTGACGATCAGGTTTCCGCCGCGCAGAATCGGCGAGGCCATCAGGAACCAGCGCATGGCGTCGGAGCCGTCGCGGTCGAACACCTCACTCACGTCCGGGTAGTTGCGCAACGACTTGCTCATCTTCTGTCCGTCGCTGCCCAGCACGATGCCGTGCGCCACACAGGTTTTGAACGCTGGACGGTCGAAAAGCGCGGTAGCCAGGACATGCATCATGTAGAACCAGCCGCGGGTCTGACCGATGTACTCGACGATGAAGTCACCGGGGTAGTGGGCAGTCTGCCCCGCACCGCCGTCGAACCATTCGGAGTTCTCGAACGGGTAGTGCACCTGGGCGTAGGGCATCGAGCCGGAGTCGAACCAGACGTCGAGGACGTCAGGGATGCGCCGCATCGTCGAGCGGCCGGTCGGGTCGTCGGGGTTGGGCCGGGTCAGTTCATCGATGTAGGGGCGATGCAGGTTGTCCGGTCGCACCCCGAAGTCGCGCTCCAGCTCATCGAGGCTGCCATAGACGTCGATCCGCGGGTAGGCCGGGTCGTCGGACTTCCACACCGGGATCGGCGTGCCCCAGTAGCGGTTTCGAGAGATCGACCAGTCGCGGGCACCGCGCAGCCAGTTGCCGAAGATCCCATCCTTGATGTGCTCGGGGTACCAGGTGATCTGCTCGTTGAGTTCGACCATCCGGTCCCGGAACTGCGTGACCCGGACGAACCACGACGACACCGCCTTGTAGATCAGCGGGTTGCGGCAGCGCCAGCAGTGCGGGTACGGGTGCTCGTAGGTCTCGTGGCGGACCAGCACCGCGCCGTTGGCCGCGGCCGGCCCGGTGCCGTTCTTGAGGTCGGCGATGATCGCCTTGTTGGCGTCGAAGACATGCTGACCGGCGTAGTCGGCAACGGTGGCATCGAAGCGGCCCTTGGCGTCCACCGGAGTGACCGGGGTGATGCCGGCCGGGTCGGTGGTGTTCTTGTCGTCCTCGCCGTAGGCGGGCGCCAGGTGCACGATGCCGGTGCCGTCCTCGGTGGACACGAAGTCGGCGGCGAGCACCCGGAAGCCAGGCCCCTGATCGCTGCGATCGTAGAAATACGGGAACGGCGGCGCATAGCGCACCCCGAGCAGGTCCGACCCGCGGTAGCTGCTCAGCACGTGCGGCTGTTCCCCCTCGCCCAACCCGAGCTCGCGTGCGTAGGACCCCAGCCGCGCCTCGGCCAGCAGGTAGCGCCGCTCCCCTGCCGCCACCAGCACATAGGTCACATCCGGGTTGACCGCCACCGCCTGGTTCGACGGCAAGGTCCACGGAGTGGTGGTCCACACCAACAGGTGAGCACCCTCGAGTTCACCGGCAGCTCCCCCGCCGACGATCTGGAACCCGACCGTCAGCGCCGGGTCCTGGCGGCTCTTATAGACGTCGTCGTCCATCCGCAGCTCGTGGTTGGACAGTGGGGTCTCGTCGCGCCAGCAGTACGGCAGCACCCGGTAGCCCTCGTAGGCCAAGCCCTTGTCCCAGAGCTGCTTGAAGGCCCACAGCACCGACTCCATGAACGGCAGGTCGAGGGTCTTGTAGTCGTTGTCGAAGTCCACCCAGCGCGCCTGGCGGGTGACGTAGGCCTGCCACTCGGACGTGTAGCGCAGCACCGACTCCCGGCAGGCCTGGTTGAACGCGGCGATGCCCATGGCGTCGATCTGGGACTTGTCGGTGATACCGAGTTGGCGCTCCACCTCCAGCTCGGCCGGGAGCCCGTGGGTGTCCCAGCCGAAGCGGCGCTCCACCTTGTAGCCGCGCATGGTGCGGTAGCGGGGCACGATGTCCTTGACGTAGCCGGTCAGCAGATGCCCATAGTGCGGCAGGCCGTTGGCGAACGGTGGCCCGTCGTAGAACACATATTCTTGCGCCCCGTCGCGGTTGGCGATGCTGGCTCGGAAGGTGTCGTCGGCGGCCCAGTAGTCCAGGACGGCGGCTTCAGCCGCCGGGAAGTCGGGGGCGCCGGCGGCCGGCTTCGGATAGCTGCGTTCGCTCACGGTGTGTTGTCTCCCAAGGGCCCGGCCCGGGGACGACGCCGCGCGGTTGCGCGAGCGCCGCGGTACCACCCCGCTTGCCGCGCTCCCGTGCCGGGGCGCGACCGCTCGATGTAAGGCTGTGACGGGCCGTCCCGTTCGGTTCTACTGAGCCTGCCGCTGGGCGGTGTAGCTGTTCTTCCGAAGGCTCCCCGGTGATTGCCGGTTCAATGCCGTTGGTGAGGAGTCTAAATCCTGCCGCCGGCACCCACTCTGGCAGGGCTGGGGCTTCTACACTGTTCAACGTGGCCTTCAGCCCGTCGTACGCCCGCGACGTGGTGCTGCCGCTGGCGTCGGCGGCCAACACCGTGATGTCCGGCGCAGCGCCTACGCTGCCGCCCGGCTTCAACCAGACCGCCCTGATCAAGGCCGACCGGGCTCACCTGGCCGCGCTGCCCGCGCAGCATCCCGCGACGGCGATGGCCAAGGACACCAACATCTTTGGACTGATGGGCCACGACACTGCCAGTGGTACCGCGTTCATCGCGTTTCGCGGCAGCGCCGACGTGGCCGACTGGATCGCCGATTTCGACTTCGTCCCGGCCCCCTACACGCCGGTGGTGGGATTCGGCCAGGTGCACGCCGGCTTCCAGGACATCTACGGCTGCGTCCGTGCCTCCATTGCCGCCAAGCTGCCCGCAGCGACCAGCGGGTGCAGCCAGATCCTGATCACCGGGCACAGCCTCGGAGGCGCGTTGGCCGTGCTGGCCGCACCGGACGTCGCTCAGGGGATGCCCCCGAACACCGTCGAGCCGCGGCTGACCACCTTCGGTGGCCCACGCGTCGGCGTGCCCGATTTCAAGGCCGCGTTCGATGCCGCCATCGAATGCTGTTACCGCGTGGTGAATTTCCTCGACATCGTCCCGCTGGTGCCGCCCGCGCCGTATGTGCACGTAGGCGCGGAGGTAGCCGTGGATAGCGGTGGTGCGATCGACATCGGATGGCGGCACAGCCTGGCCGCCTATCACGCCGGCCTCTCGGCGCTCATCGCTCGCGAAGCCTGAACCGCGGGGCCGATTCGGCGGTCCCAGCTTCGCCTCTCCTTCGTCGAGCCTCGCTGAACCGCCGGGCCGATTCGGCGGTCCCAGCTTCGCCTCTCCTTCGTCGAGCCTCGCTGAACCGCCGGGCTTAGATGCGGCTCAGGCCGCCCCTCGTGCGCAGGTCCACCCGTCGGGCATCCGGCCGGCGGCAAGAAATTCGGCCACTTCGGCGGCCACTTCCGGTGCCAGCCCGGTGTCGGCGGCCGGGTAGATCACCGGCTCCTCCACCTTGTTGTGGTCGGCCAACTGGTCCAGCAGCCGGCAACAGGCGCCGCGCAGGGTGGCATGATCGGCGCCGGCACGCGTCAGATCGTCGAGAGCGTTCATAGTGCGCCAGATCTCGCCATGGCCTCGGATCATCCCGAAGACCGCCATCATGTGGGCTCCGCTGCTGATCGGCGGGAACAGCAACTGTTCCTCCAGGTAGATGTGGCGTCGCAGCACAGCCAAAGTGGCGCTGAGGCCGTCGACGTCGACCCTGCCGGCCTCCAGGTCCTCCAGGAAGGCTCTGATCCCGGCGTCGATCTGCAGATGCTCACGCTCCAACGCCGCAGAAAGGGCTGCATCGGACATATCTGGCGCTCCCTCCGAGCGGTTCAACAGACGCCGGTGGGCATCGTCGAGCACCCCATCAGACCCCGCGAATCATTTCTACAATCGGGGCTCGTGCAAATCTAGCCCACGCGGTGCCGCGCTGACCAGAGCCGGTTCGGCTCCGGCTCAGTGGTCGGTCTCTTCCTCCGGCGGCTGGATCGAGGCCAGCACCTCGGTGGATCGATCTTCAGTGGGCCGCTCTTCGTCCGTCGGCCGGCCGGACAGCTCCGGGAACGCCGTGGCGACCATGTCCTCGAATGTCCGATCATGCGCTACGGATTTGCCTTGGGTGGCGGCGGCCGCGGCCGGCACCGCGACCGGCAGCGCCCGCGGGGGGTGCTCTCGCACGTTCAGTGGCCACCAGAACCATCGCCCCAGCAGCGCCGCCATCGACGGCATCATGAATGAGCGCACCACCAGGGTGTCGAACAGCAGACCGAGCCCGATGGTGGTGCCCACCTGACCCACCACCCGCAGATCACTGACGAGCATGGACGCCATGGTGAAGGCGAACACCAGCCCGGCCGCTGTGACGACCTTGCCGGTACCACCCATGGTGCGGATGATGCCGGTCTTGAGTCCGGCGCCCATCTCCTCTTTGAACCGAGCGACGAGCAGCAGGTTGTAGTCACAGCCCACCGCCAACAAGATGATCACCGACATCACCAGCACGAGCCAGTGCAGGTTGATGCCGAAGATGTACTGCCACAGCAGTACCGACAACCCGAACGACGCCCCCAGCGAGGCCAGCACCGTCCCGACGATCACCACGGAGGCGATGAAGCTTCGAGTGATCAGCAACATGATGATGAAAATGATTGCCAGCGAGGTGATTCCGGCGATCAGCAGGTCGTAGTCGGCGGTGCCCTGCAAGTCGTTGAAGAGCGCTGCGGTGCCCGCCACGTAGACCTTGGCGCCAGACAGCGGGGTGCCCTTCAACGACTCGGTGGCGGCCTTCTTGATCAGATTGACCCGCGCCATGCCCTCCGGGGTCGCCGGGTAGCCATCGTGCGTGACGAAGAACCGCGCGGCGTGTCCGTCCGGCGACAGGAACAGCTGGATCACGCGCTTGAAGTCCGGGTTGTCGAAGGCTTCCCGCGGGAGATAGAACGAGTCGTCGCTCTTCGCCGCGTCGAAGTCCTGGCCCATCGCTGCGGAGTCGCCGCCGACCTCCTCGATCTGCGCCATGATGCCCGACATGGTGCTGTGCAACGTCAGCATCATCGTCTGCAGGCTGCGAAGTGCCGCGATCTGCGCCGGCATCATCTCCAGTAGCTGGGGCGTCACCACATCGATGTTGCTCATGTCCGGCGCCAGCTCATTGATCTTGTCGGTGAGCAGCAGGGTGCCGTCCATCGACGCATACGCCGCGCGCAGCGACAAGCAGGTCGAGTCGCTGCCGCAATTCTGTTGCTTCTCAACCGATTCCCGAAGCGCCTTGGAATTCTGGTTCAGGTCGGTGATGTCGCCGCGCACCTGCTGAGCCAGGTCCATCGCCTCGCGCGAGACACCGGTCGCGTGCTGGGTGCTGGTGCCCAACTGCTGCATCAGCGCGTACATCCGCTGTAGCGAGGCGATGGTTCCCTCGAGGTCGTCGGCCTGCTGGCGCATGTCGGCCACCCGGCTCTTGACGAAGTCAAGGTTCTGCATCTGCCCGGCGTTCTGCATGCTGAGCAGGAACGGAATCGAGGTGTGACCGAGCGGGGTGCCCTCCGGGCGGGTCACGCCCTGCACCATGGCAACGCCCTCGACGGCAAAGATGCTCTTGGCCAGCTTGTTGAGCACCAGGAAGTCCGCGGAGTTGCGCATGTCGTGATCGGACTCGACCAACACCACCTCGGGGAGCAGGCGCGATTCCGGGAAGTGTCGCGCCGCAGCGGCCCAGCCAAGGTTGGCGGGAGTGTCCTGCGGGATGAACGACGGGTCTTTGTAACTGACTTTGTAGCCCGGCAGCGCGAGCAGGCCAATAAGCGCGATCGAGCAGGCGGCCAAGAAGATCGGAGCCGGCCAGCGCACGATCGCGGTGCCCACCTTGCGCCAGCCGCGATCGGACATCTTGCGGCGGGGTTCGAGCAGACCGTGACGCGTGGCGATGGCCAGGACCGCCGGAACCAGCGTCAGCGCGATCGCCACCGCGACCAGCATGCCGACCGCGCAGGGCGCGCCCATGGTTTGGAAGACCGGCAATCGGGTGAAGCTCAGACAGAATGTGGCGCCGGCGATGGTCAGGCCCGAAGCGAGCACCACGTGGGCGACCCCGCGATAGGTGGTGAAGTACGCGGTCTCCGGGTCTTCGCCGGCATGGCGGGCTTCGTGATAGCGGCCGATGAAGAAGATGCCGTAGTCGGTGCCGGCGGCGATCGCCAAGGTGACCAGGATGTTGATCGCGAATGTGGACAGACCGATCAGGCCGTAATGCCCCAGGACGGCGACGATTCCGCGCGCCGCGGCCAGCTCGATCCCGACCACGGCCAACAACAGCGCGACGGTGCTGAATGATCGGTAGAGCAGCAACAGCATCAGCGAAATCACCGAGACGGTGGCCACCAGGATCTTGAGCACCGCTCGGTCGCCGCTGGTGTTCATGTCGGTGACCATCGGCGCCGGGCCGGTGACGTATGCCCGGACCCCGGGCGGAGCGGGTGTGCGGGCCACGACGTCGCGGACCGCCTCGACCGAATCGTTGGCCAGCGCCTCGCCCTGGTTTCCGGCGAGGTTCAGCTGCACCAACGCGGCTTTGCCATCCGAACTTTGGGCGCCACCCGCGGTCAGCGGGTCACCCCAGAAGTCCTGAATGTGTTGCACGTGTGTGGTGTCGGCGTTGAGCTGGGCGATCAGCTCGTTGTAGTAGTGGTGAGCGGCGTCGCCGAGCGGCTCGTCGCCTTCGATGACGATCATCGCCGCGCTGTCGGTGTTGGACTCCGCGAAGACATGCCCCAGCCGTGCCATCGCCTGAATCGACGGTGAGTCTTTGGCGCTCAACGACACCGGATGTTCCTTGGCGACCTGCTCCAGCGGCGGCACGGCGACGCTCACCAATACGGTGAGGGCCACCCAGCCCAGGATTATCGGCAAGGCGAAGCGACGAACGAATGCGGCCACGGACGACCCGCCCCCCTGGATCAGGTGATGTGTAGGCGTCATTGTCTGATGCCCCTCATCCGACATTTTGCCCAAACGATCACTGTAACCCCCTGTTCAGGACCGTAGCAGCGGAAATTATCCGATCTGGTAGTCCGAGAGCGGGAAGTGATCCTGCTCCTTCACGGCGCTGCGCACCGAGGTCGGACGGAAGAGTGGCGCCTCCCCGGTGGTCTGGTTGAACCAGTAGGAATTCGATGTCGCGCAGTTGCCCAGGTGGAACACCGAGTTGTCCAGCAGGCTCATCATCCGCTCGTAGAAGCGGGTGTTGGCCTCCTCGGTGACCTCGAACGTCTGCGCCTGACGCCGCCGCACCTCACCGAACAGCCGATTCATGTGCCGGGTCTGGTACTCCACGGTGTTGAACCAGGACAACCCGACCCAGGAGAACGGGCTGGCCATGTTGATGAAGTTCGGGAACTGTGGGGCCGTCATGCCCTGATAGGCCTGGAAACGGGTCTCACGCCACCATTTGCCCAGGTTGCGCCCGCCGCGACCGATCACCTCGATCGCCGGCAGGTTACCCTCCCAGACGTCGTATCCCGTCGCCAGCACCAAGGTGTCGATCTCGCGCTTGGTGCCGTCCCGCGCCACGATGCCGTCGGGTTCGATCCGCTCGATCCCCTCGGTCACGAGGTGCACATTCGGCCTGGCGAACGTCGGGTAGTAGTCGTTGGAGATCGACGGACGCTTACAGCCGAAGTCGAAATCGGGCCGCATCTTCTCGGCGAGTTCACGATCCCGCACCGCCCGGCGCCGATGCCGCGCCGATTGGGCCGCCATCGCCTTGTTGAGGAACTTGAAGCGCCGGTAGCGCCACATGGTCAGGACCATCATGAAATCCGTGGTGTTGTCGGTCAGCCACCGCACGATGCGCTGAGTGAACGGCACCCGGGCGAACATCCGCTGCACCACGGGCGGGAACACCACGTCGGACTTGGGGGTCACCAGGATCGGGGTGCGCTGATACACCGTCAGGTCGGCGACCTCTTTGGCCAACTCGGGGATCACCTGGATCCCGGTGGACCCGGTTCCGATGACGGCCGCCCGACGGCCCGCCATCGAGTACTCGTGGTCCCACTGCGCGGTGTGGACGATATGGCCGGCGAACGACTCGATGCCGGGGATCTCCGGGATCTTGGGCTGGCACAGGAAGCCGGTGGCAACGATGAGGAACTGCGAGGTCAGCGTCTCACCGCCGGCCAGCGAGGTCCGCCACAGTTTGGCGTCCTCATCCCACTGGGCGCCGTCGACGGTCGTGTTGAAGCGCATGAAACGCGTGACGTCATACTTGTCGGCCACATGCTCGGCGTAGGCCTGGACCTCATTGCCGGGGGCAAACAGTCGCGACCAGTAGGGGTTGGGTTCGAACCAGTAGGAATAAGTAGTAGAGGGCTGATCGACGGAGAGCCCCGGGTAGTGGTTGACCCGCCATGTTCCGCCGAGCCCATCCAGCCGGTCGACGATCACGATGTTGTCGTAGCCCAGCTTGTTGAGTTGGATGGCCGCACCGATGCCGCCGAAGCCCGCGCCCACGATGACGGCGTCATATTGCTGGGTCCCCATAAGGAGAACACGCTACCCCAACGCCGCAATATATCGCTGTACGTGCAGGTCAGCCCGATTTCCGGCGGCCCTCGACCGGAAGATAAAGTAATGGCTGCCGGCTGGTACCAACATGATGCCGATCACACTCAAGTGGACGGTTAAACCTTACTGTTTTGCCAAACTTGACGGTAAGCTTCGGCTCGGCTACGCCCCATGAGGTGCGTGCCAGGAAAAGGGGAATGGGTCCGTATGCCGACCGTCGTGATCGACATCTGCTGGTTGCTGGCCGGCTCGATTGCCGTCGCGTCGGTGCCCTATGCCCTTTTCTACTTCGTTCGACGGCTGAAGAACGCCATGTACGTCGGGGGCGACGCGGCTTACGGCGAAACCTTGGCGACGCTGTCCGAAAGTTCGGTGCGACGCAATTTCAACCCGTACGTGGACATCGACTGGAATGATCCCGAACTCGCGGTCAAGACGGACGACTCCCGTTGGGTGCTGTCAGGAGCGGACCCGCTGGGCCGCCACCCGTGGTACCAGGCGCAGCCCCTGGAAAAGAAGATCGCGATCGGCATGTGGCGTCAGGCCAACATGGCCAAGGTCGGCGTGCAGTTCGAGGGCATTCTGGTGCGCGGCCTGATGCACTACACGTTCTGGGTTCCCAACGGCTCGCCGGAGTACCGCTACTGCCTGCACGAGTGCATCGAGGAATGCAACCACACGCTGATGTTCCAGGAGCTGGTGAACCGCATCGGCGTCGATGTCCCGGGCATGCCGCGGTGGCTGCGCCTGCTCTCCCCGATCGTGCCGCTGTACGCCGGACCGTTGCCCAACTCGTTCTTCTTCGGGGTCCTGGCGGGCGAGGTCCCGTTCGATTACCTGCAGACCCTTGCCCTTCGGGAAGAGGACAGTGTCCCGGAGATCGTCCGGAGGATGATCGGAATCCACGTCGCCGAAGAGGCCCGGCACATCTCGTTCGCCCACCAGTACCTGCAGCGGCGGGTGCCACGGCTGTGGTGGAGCAGCCGGTTCATGCTCTCGCTCTATGTGCCCGTCGTCATGCGCATGCTCGGGCAGGCGATGGTGGTGCCGCCCCGCAAATTCTTCCGCGAGTTCGATGTTCCCAAGTCGGCGCGCAAGAAGTGGTTCTTCGGCAACCCGGACGCACGCCAGACCTGGCGGGACATGTTCGCCGATGTGCGGATGGTCTGCCATGAACTCGGACTGATGAATCCCGCGGCGCGGTTGATGTGGCGCATCTGCAAGATTGACGGTGCGCCGTCGCGGTACCGCGGCGAGCCGCAACGCGCGCAGTTGCCGGCGCAGCTCACCGAGGTCTGAAGCTCCGTCTGCGCTGTGCCATACTTTCGGTATGGTGCGTTCCCCATCTGAGACCTTGGAAAAAGTCGGCGCCGATCTGGTGTACCGCATCTCGGCGATGCCGCTGTACAAGAAGGCCTTCAAGTACTGGTACCCGTTCATGACCAAGCGCATGGGACACGACGACGTCGTCTTCCTCAACTGGGGCTATGAGCAGGACCCGCCGCTGGGCCTGAAGCTCGACGAGGCCGACGAAGAGAACCGGTACTCAATCCAGCTCTACCACCAGACCGCCACCCAGATCGACCTGGCCGGCAAGAACGTGCTCGAAGTCAGCTCCGGCCACGGCGGCGGCGCCTCCTTTCTAGCCCGCACCCTCAAGCCCGCCTCTTACACCGGCCTGGACTTCAACCCGGACGGTGTCGCCTTCTGTCAGCAGCGCCACCAGGTGCCGGGGCTGGACTTCGTGCAGGGTGACGCACTTAACCTGCCGTTCCCGGACAACTCGTTCGACGCGGTGGTCAACGTCGAGGCGTCGCACATCTACCCCGACTTCGCCCAGTTCGTCCGCGAAGTGGGACGGGTGCTGCGTCCCGGTGGGCACTTCCTGCACACCGACTTCCGCGCCAAGGAAGACATCGAGTCCTGGCAGCAGACCCTGGCCACCCCGCCGCTGCGGTTGGTCAACGAGCGCGACATCAGCCGCGAGGTCGTTCGCGGCCTGGCGGCCAACTCGCCCCGCTCCAACGACCTGATCAACGAGCGGATGCCGTTCTTCCTGCGCCGCTTCGCCCGGGAGTTCGCCGTGGTGGAGGGTTCGCTGTTCTACCGCGATCTGGACCGCGGCGAGATCACCTACCGCATTTTCGACCTCGTCAAAGACTGAGGACACCGCGTCGAAGCGCCGGAGCGAGTCGGGACTGAGGTCCCCGCGCTCCGGCGCTTCTTTCGTGACCGACGTCCCTGCAGGCGACGGCGGCCACCGGGCTAGGGTGGCGGCTAGCCACCCGCGGGCCAGGCGCGGGCCAATCGCGCTCCACACCCGACGATCCTGAGGAGGGGCTCGCCAGATGGACCAGAAGGAACTGACGCGTCGGCTTCGCTTTCGCGCCAGCCTGCTCAAGATCGGCACCGACGGGCTCATCGGGGTGGCTCGCGACCGGGCAACCGCCTACCGGTATGTGCTGACCCGACGCGAAACCGCGCCGCTGACCGACTTCGACCCGTTCGCCCCCGAGACGATGCACGATCCCTACCCGGGATATCGCACGCTGCTGTCCGGTCCGAAGGTCTGGTACAGCCGCAAGCGCGGCATCTGGATCATCCCGGGCTACGACGAGGTCCGCCAGGCGTTGCGCGACGACGAGGCGCTGTCGTCGGCGGAGAGCCAGGCCCGCTTCCGGGTCCGCCTGCAGACCATGAACGCCACCGACCCGCCGGTGCACACCCGGCTGCGCCGGTCGGTGTCTCGTGCCTTCACCCCCCGCGCGATGAAGTCGTGGGAGATCAACATTAATCGTGCCGCCGACGAGCTCGTCGCCGCGATGATCAAGCGCGGACGCGTCGAGATCGTGGCCGATCTGGCCAAGCCGCTGCCCAACCGGCTGATCACCATGATGCTGGCAATACCGCAGGAAGACCGGCACCAGTTCCTGGAATGGGCGGACACCATCAATGAGGCCGCGTTCGCACCGCTGAACCTGCGTGGGATGGCGATGAACATGCGCTCGAGCCAGGCGGTCATCGCGATGCACCGCAGCCTCGATCCGATGATCAAGGCGCGCCGCGCGGAATCCGGCGACGACCTGATCTCGATGCTGGCGGCGCCCAGCGGTGTGGACACGCTCTCCGACGACGAGGTCTTCTGGACGGCGTCCATGCTGGTCGGCGCCGGTAGTGAGACCACGACGAACCTGATCTCGGGTCTGTTTCTGACGCTGGCGCAGCGTCCGGACGTCTACACCCGGCTACGCGAACACCCTGAGCTGATCCCCGCCGCGATCGAAGAGCAACTGCGACTGGTCTCCCCGGTCCAGGGTTTCTACCGGACCGCAACCCGCGACTACCGGGTCGGCGACCACACCATTCCGGCCGGCGCGCGAGTGCTGATCCTGTACGCGGCCGCCAATCGGGACCCGGCGCACTACCCAGATCCTGACACCTTCGACCTGGACCGCAATCCGACCGATCACCTGGCGTTCGGCGGCGGCGCGCACTATTGCCTGGGCACCCACCTGACCCGCATCGAAGTCAGCCGGGTGCTGACGCAGCTGATCCCCCACGTCAAGGCCATCCGACTGGCCGGGGAGTATCGCTACCTGGTCAATGCGACCATGCGCGGTCTGGAGCACCTGCCCATCGAGTTGGTGCCTGCCGAGTCCGGCGCGGACCCCGCGCCCGTGCACTCCGGGAACACCGGCACCCGATGACCCCGGTAGCGCTGGTCACCGGGGCGACGAGCGGGATCGGCGAGGCGACCGCAGATCGACTACAGTCCGCCGGCTACCGCGTTTTCGCGGTGGGCCGTAACCCCGAAGCGCTGCAACGTCTTTCGCAACGCGGGCTGATCGCCCGCGCCCTGGACGTCACCGATGAGGTTGCGGTCGACCAGCTCATCGCGGAGATCACCGCCGAACACGGCGGGGTCGATGTTCTGGTCAACAGCGCCGGATTTCCCCTGACGTGTCCGCTCGAACAAGTGGCTCTCGATGACCTGCGCAGATTGTTCGAAACCAATGTCGTTGCGACACTTCACTTAGCTCAAGCGGTCCTGCCGAGAATGCGCCAGCGCGGGGCCGGCGTGATCGTCAACATCGGCAGCACCGGCGGACGTTTCGCCAGTCCGGGGGCCGGCGGCTACCACGTGGTCAAGTACGGCATGGAGGCGCTGTCGCTCTCGCTGCGCGCCGAAGTCGCGCCGTTCGGAGTGCGAGTGGTGCTGCTGGACCCGACAGCGGTGCGGACTCCGTTCGTCACCTCGCAACAAGAGGCACGACCGTCGTACGCCGAGGATGATCCCTACGGCAGCTTCAAGATCCGCTACGCGGACAACACTCGTGAACTCTCCAATAAGAGCGGCGTGATGATCGAACCCGACGTGGTCGCGCGTGCCGTGTTACGCGTGGTCCGGGCCAAGAATCCCAAGCCGCGCTATGTGGTCGGGCTCTCCGGCAAGGCGACCGTGCTGGCGCGAGCGATGTTGACCGATCGGATGTGGGAACGAATTCTGATGCGCGGTCTACGCGACTGAGGATGTCGCTGTCCTGGGACCCGGCCACGGCGGGCCCTCCAGAATCGTGAGATACTTTTTCGATGGTCACGATGAACCGCCTGATCTTCAATCCGGTATCCCACCGCGTCATGACGAACCCGTTCGTCTACCACCTGTTGTTCACGTCTTTCGTGACCAAGCGGTTCTCCACCCAGACCAAGATGCTCAGCGGCGACGACTGGTTGTTCCTCAACTACGGCTATGAAGAGGACCCGCCGATGGCGGTGCCCCTGGAGGCGTCCGACGAACCCAACCGGTTCTTCATCCAGCAGTACCACCGCACCGCCGCCCTGACTGATCTGGCCGGCAAGAAGGTGCTCGAGGTGAGCTGTGGCCACGGCGGCGGCGCGTCGTATGTCGCCCGCACTTTCAAGCCCGCCTCCTACACCGGCCTGGACCTCAACGAGACCGCCATCGAGTTCTGCCGGGAACGCCACCAGCTGCCCGGGATGGACTTCGTGCAGGGTGACGCGGAGAACCTGCCCTTCGAAGACGGCTCGTTCGACGTGGTGTTCCAAGTGGAGGCATCGCACCTGTATCCGCACCCGGCCAAGTTCTTCAACGGCGCGGCACGGGTGCTGGCCCCGGGCGGTCACTTCCTCTACACCGATTTCCGTCGGCGCAGCGAGCTGGCCCGCTGGGATGCCGAGCTGGCCGACACCGGTCTGCGGCTGGTGTCGCAGGAGGACATCAGCATGGACGTGCTGCGCGGAAACGAGAAGAATCTGGCCCGCAAGCAGGACATGATCGCCCACCACGGTGGTCTGGCCCGCTTCGCCAGCGCCGCAACCGACTGGACCTTCAACGGCGCCCTGAAGAACGGCGAGTTCGTCTACCGCCTGTACCACTTCACCAAGGACTGAGAGGGCGGGCCGAATCTGGCCCGAACAGCTGGGGCGTTTACAGGCCGCGGGAACCGAGCCAGGTGTGAATGCGCTCGGCCACGGCCTCCCAGCCCGGTTCAAGCATCATGTTGTGGCCCATACGCGGAAAGAATTCGGCTTCGGTGCCGTAGGCACGCGCGGTGGCCCGCACCTCTTTGCAGGTGTGCGCGCCGTCCTGCTCGGCACCCAGCACCAGCAGTGGTGTGGTTACCCGCTTCGGATGCGGCAGTTTAAGCATCAAGCAGTCGACACTGACCCGCGCGCTGTCCTCCTGCAGCCGCGCCGCGCATTCCAACACGGTGTGCTCCGGGGTCGCCGGCGAGAAGAACTTCTCGCGGGCCAGCTCCGGTGTGTTGATATAGGGCAGCGACTTTCCGGTCACCGCCATCTTGATGGCCTGCCACGGCCGATGGCGTAGCCAGCGCAGACTCGATCCGTAGTTGCCCTGCGGGGGAATCGAGGCCATCAGTACTCCGGCAGGCGCCGGCCGGCTCTCGAGGTACTTCTGCACGATCAGCCCGCCCATCGAGTGGCCGATCACCACGGGCGAGACCGGCAGCTCATCGGCGACCGAGCGGACGTCTTGGACGTAGTCCTCGACGCTGCAGTGTCGCAGCGGCTTGTCGTTGGAGCTGCTGCCGTGGCCACGGAAACTGACAGCCAGGGCACGGTAACCCAGATCGGCGAAGTAGCCGAGGAAATTCTCGTCCCAGCACCACGCGGCGTGCCATGCTCCGTGCACGAACAGCAAAGGCGCCGGATGTGCCTCACTGACGCAGCCCTTATCGATCACCTCAAGCACGACACTGCTCCCCCTGTCCAGCGACCTGCCCCTGATTGACTTCGACGATGGCCCGACCTTTCCCGTCCCGGCGTTGCGCGTCGACAGTGGCGTGCGCCGTGCCAGCAACGGTAGCAGTGGGCCATGGGGAACAGCACAGCATATGCCCACGATCAGGCGATTCGCCCAGCCCGGGGTCACCCTGCCCTTGCCCGCGGCCACGCCGTCGACGGCTGCCCTAGCAACGTGGTCCACCGACTTCCACATCACGCCCGGCAGCACTCGCCGGCGCTCGCCCTTCCGGAATCCCGCAGCCACATCCAGACCGGTGTCGACCGGCCCCGGGCACAGCACGGTGGCCGTGACGCCGGTCCCGCGCAGCTCACTCCGCAAACTTTCGGTGTATGACGCGACGAACGCCTTGGCGGCGCCGTAGCTGGCCTGGCCGGGCAGCGGGCCGAACGCGGCGATCGAGGACACGTTCAGCACCGCGCCACGCCCCCGCGCCACCATGCCGGGCAGAAACCGGGTGCACAGGTCGACGACAGCGGCCACGTCCACCTCGATCAGTCCCAGCTGATCTTCCGGCCCGGATTGCGCGATCAGCCCCACCCTCGCCACCCCGGCGTTGTTGATCAGAACATCCGGCACCACGCCCAGCTCGGCGATCCGGCCGGGCAGCGCGGCTCGTTCGGCAGCACTGCGCAGATCGGTCGGCAGCACGTGCACCGGTCGCAGTCGAAGCGCACTCAACTCGCCGGCCAGCGCGTGCAACCGATCGGCGCTGCGGGCGACCAGGATCAGCTGGTGGCCACGCCGCGCGAGCTCGCGGGCCATCGCGGCACCGATCCCGGAGGACGCGCCGGTGACGATCGCTGCGCTTTCGTCGCCCGGACCTGGTAGAACCACGCGCTCACCTTATCTCCCGCGATATTCGCGACAGCAGACGCGCTTTCGCCGCCCGAGACAGTGTTGGCCGCCTCGGCGCGCGCTGGGTCCAAAGCCTGTGTAGGCTGACGCGAGCATGTGTCTGAGATAAATGGGGGATCAGATGACGCATTCCAGCTATCGATGGTTGACGGCCGGTGTCTTGGCGGGGGGCTGCGCCGGACTGATGGGGCTGACCTCGATGTTCAACGCATCGTTCGCTTTCGGGGAGAGCAACGGCACGGCGTTGATCATGGGGTATGTCCTGACGCCAGATCCCGGTGCGGTCTACCAACAACGGGTGATGGACTTGTTCATCAACCCCGCCAATCCTTTTCCGGGCCAGTCGATTTATTCGGGCTACACCCCGGTCGTTGAGCCGCTGAATCCCTCGGATTACCAGCAGAGCCTTCTCGACGCCGCCAAGACCCTGAACCAGGACATCGCGCGGCATCTGGAAGACGGACCGGTGACGGTGTTCGGCGTCTCCTCGACCACATCGATCGCCACGCAGGCGATGATCGACCTCGCCCAGGCCGGTGCATCGGCGCCCGACCCCGCGAATCTGCATTTCGTGCTGGTCGAGGATCTCAACACGCCCAACGGCGGAATCTTCACGCGCTTTCCGCTGGACTTCGGGAGTCTTCCGCCCACGCCCGTCGATACGCCCTACACCATCGACATCTACAACTTCGAGTACAGCGGCGCGACCGACTTCCCCAAATATCCGCTGAACCTGCTGGCGCTGGCGAATTCGATGGCGGGTTACGTCTATCTGCATCCGTACCTGATTACCGGCTATCCCAGTTCTTGGGACCCGAGTGCGATGGCGGACGCGGTGAAGCTGCCCATGTCAGAGGGGTACGACGGCGACACCTCCATCTACTTGATCCCCACTATGAATCTGCCGCTGCTCGAATCGCTGCGGATGTTTCCGCTGTTCGGGCCGGCGATGGCCGACTTCATCCAGCCCGCGTTGCGGGTGTTGATCGATCTGGGCTACGACCGTTCTGATCCCGCCGACATCGCCACCCCGGTGTCGTGGGGCATGCCGGGTATCGACTGGGATCTGGTGTCGCAGAATATCCAACTCGGTGTCGAGCAGGGCTGGACGGCCGCCCAGGTCGATCTGGGATTACTGCCGCAGTCCGCGCTGCCGGACCTCTACCCCTACCTGCCCGACCTGTCGGGCCTGATCGGCGCGTAGCAGCCCCACAGCCCTTAACGTCGGGCGGCGCAATGCTGAGCCGCCCAACGGTGTTCGACGATCCGCTGATGTGCCGCCGTCCCGCACGCCGGAGGTGACCGGCACGCGGGCGCGGCGAGCCGCTACTCCGGCGTGATGTTGAAGATCGCGTCCCACAGGCCCTGAACGTCGAACGGCCCGATGATCCCGGAGTTGTCGAAGATGTTGTACCAGTAGTCACCGAAGAATGCCTGCAGCTGCTCAGGACTGGGCAGGAAGCCGGTGGTGTCGATGTACGGGTCCGGCGGTAGCGGGTTCTTGATGTCGAGCAGCACGGTGCCCAGGCGCCACAACCACGCTTGGGTCTCGATCATCTCCGGGTTGGAGACATTCGCGGTGCCCGCGTCGTAAGCGTCCATCCACTCACCGATGACGGGGTTGCCCGGCCACAGGTCGTCCATGATCTTCACCAGCCAGTAGTAGCTGGGCGTGTTCCAGTCGTCAGGGTTGAAGATGTCGCCGCCGGGCCCGGGAAGCAGGCACGGGCCGGGGCACAGCGGGCTGCCCGGAATGAACGGGTTGAAGGCCAGCAGGGATGAGGCGATGAACGACTGCACTGCGCGGGCGAATTCGAGCAGGTCCGGCAGTTCGAACTTGTTGACGTCGAACGGCTGCATCAGGCTGTCGAAGAAGTTGGTGAACGGCGTGGTGAAGTCCATCGCGTAGTAGCTGCCCGCCCATGGCTGCAATGGGGCGTCCGGGTCGATGTTGGGGTAGTCCTCGGGGTTCAGCCCCAATTCCGCGAGGGTGCGAGTGCCCTCCCAGTAGTACATGTCGTTGGCGTACCCGATGTTGACCATGCCTGGTCCGTTCGGGTCGAAGTAGAACTGGTTGCCGTCCATCATGTCCGAGAACGGGACCTGGAACCAGTTCTGGATCAGCGGGAAATACTGCAGGCCCAGAGCGATCAGCACGCTCCAGATGGACTGGTCGATCCAGGTGAAACCGGTGATCGGGCTGGTCGGCATGACCGGCAGGCAGTCCAGGCCCGCACAGCTCAGATCGATCGGAATCTGAACATTGGCCAGCATGGACAGCTGCTGTCCGAGGCCGGGGAAGTCTCGGTCCCCCTCATGACCGGCGCCGGAGATCAAGGGGAACGGGAACATCATCTGAAGGATGCCCTCGAAGTGCCCCATGTCGCCGGGGTCCTCACCCCAGGCGTTCGTCGGACTTCCGGCCATCCAGGGGCCGCTGTAGAACAGCGACTTCGCCAGGGTGTCCAGCCCGTGGATCTCGTTCGCCGGAATGTTCACCAATGCCTGGAACAGGTTCAGCGGAACGTTGAGCCATGACTCGCCGGCGGTGAGCTGCGAGTCCAGCTGAACCGTGGCCAGTTCGGGCATCGCGGGCGTCGGCGGAACGACGGCGATGAGTCCGGCGGTGGTGACGGCCAGCCCCGCGGAAAAGTACGAACGCAAGGCTGCAACCATCCCGATTACCTCCAACAAGCTAAAGTGAGTGCGAACGAGGCGCCACCGCGTCCGGTTCATGCAATCTACCAAAGTGTTACCTGAGCGCAAATCGAGAGTCACATGTTGACAACCGATGTAGACGCTGAATTTGGCATGAGATCAAGACGCCGCGACATTGGCGCCTGCCCCCCGAAACACACGGCAGCCCGACCGTAGGAATGGCCGGGCTGCCGCGACGTCGCTTGGGCGCGAACTGGATCTAGAAGGTGAACCAGCCCGCGATGTCGGTCCACCACGCGTCGAGATCGGTGACGAGTCCGCCGCTCGGGTCGAGGAACCGCAGGAAATCGTCCCAGAGCAGCAGCGAGTTCTTGCCGCCGAAGTCGCCGATCTCCTGCTCGTCCAGTGGCAGGTCGGGGTTCCAGGACGGCGGCATGTAGTAGCCGGTCTCGGGGTTGATCGGCCACGGCCCCAGCAGGCCCGGGTCGGTCAAGATCCCGCCGTTGACGGCCAGGGCGGGCAGGTAGGGGTTGATATCGGCGAGCATGTCGATGATCTGGTTGTGGGTGTCCGCGTCGAAGGTGAACATCCCGGTCTGCAGAGCAGAGATACCGGCGAGGAGCTGCTCGTCGGTCCCGCCGTTGGCGTTGCCCACGGCATTCTCGCCTTCCTGCTCGGTCAGGTCGATCCACTGCTGGATCAGTGGGTTCGGGGCGCCGATGCCCTGGATCGACTTGACCAGGTCCAGGCTGGTCACGCCCCACGGCGGGGAGACCGGCGGCATGTTGCACAGCCCCGGGCACATCGGGCTGCCGGCGACGTACGGGTTGAAGTCGACGACCATCCCGGCGATCAGGGCCTTCATGGCCTGGAAGACCTCCTCCGGGCCGGCGAAGTGGAAGCCGGTGAGCGGGTCGTCGCCGTTGACGCTCCAGTCGACCGGCTGCATCAGGCTGTCGAACCATCGCCGCATGGGGCCGAACGGGTCCAGCTTGAAGGTCAGTCCCGCCCACGGCATCAGGTTGACTTGATTGCCGTACTCGTCGAGGTAGATGCTGCCGTCGGGATTGAGGAGCGGGTGGGTGCCCGGGTAGCCGAACCCGGGCTGAGCTTCACCGGACCATGGCTGCCCGCCGTACATGGGTCCGCCCGGCACCGCCCCACCCGGGCCGACGCCGGCGTCCGGGTTGGCGATGCCGCCGGAGGTCGGGTTGTCGGGATCACTCCACGGGCTGTCCGGGAACTTGTAACCGTCCAACATGTCCTGGATCGGCACCTTGAGCCAGTACTTGAACAGGTCCAGCTGATTGTCGTCGTTCGGAAAGTTGCTGAATTTCATGAAGAAGTTCAGCGTCGCGTCCAAGCCGGTGATCCCGGTGATCGGCTCGACCGGAGACATCGGATAGCACTGGATCGAGTCACACGACGCGCTGATCGGCAACAGGGCCGCGGCGAACATCGCGAACTGCTGACCCCAGCCCGCCGTGCCGTTGGCCAACGCATCCGGGTCGATCGTGGGGTCGTACAGGCCGGAGAGCTGCGGGGCGAACGGCAGCATGTAATCCATCACGGCCATGAAGTGGCCCGGGTCGCCCGGGTCCTCACCCCAGATATTGGTGGCACTCGGGGTGAACCAGTTGCCGGTGAAGAAGAACGAGTTGGCCAGGACATTGGTGGCCGACACCTCGTTGAACGGGATGTTGACGAAGTCCTGGAACAGGTTGAACGGGATGTTGAGGAATGACGCCTCGGCCGCCAGCTGTACCGCGCGCTCGGCAGCGGTCAGCTCCGGCACCCACGGGGCGACCGGAGAGACCGGGCTGACGGCCGCGACGGCTGTCGCGGCGGCGACGGCGGCGCTGGCTGTGGTGTACCGCCGCTGCGACGCCGTAAGGCGCGTACCAGCGTTCGCAGCGCGACGCTGTGGCGCTGCACGGTGTGCACCGGAAGTCGCAGACCGGCCCTGCGGGACGGCTACCGGCCCCCCAGCAATGGCAAACCGACGCCCCGGAACCGCTCGATGCGCTCCCCCAGTTGTATACCGACGCTGACGCGCCCCCCCACCAATCACAAATCCCCCTTGTGTCCCCCACGAACCGTGACAGCATATAGGTGTTACAGCCGAGTGTCTAAGCGAGTGGTGATTAACTTACATCACTGGAGGAATGTTTTCCGCTAAGTTCCACGTAAACTTCGGCAAAGCTGGATCCCAGGGTGCCATTCAGTTATCCAGCCACGCGAGATCGCCATAGGCATCGAGATGAGCCACCTCTCCGACCGGCTTGCGGGTGGTGGGACCGTAGCGCCCCCGGGGCCAACCGAGCGGCACGATGCAACACGGCGTGACCTCGTGCGGCAGGCGCAGGACGCGCCGCACGGCGCGCTGATTCCACAGCGGAAGCGTGATCAGCGATGCGCCCAAGCCCATGGCGCGGGCAGCCAGCAGCAGGTTCTGAACGCTGGGATAGATGGACCCCCAGTAGGCGGATTCGGCGATATGCGGCATGCGCACCACCGGCAACCGGCCCTCCCGCGCACCCAGGCGCAGGCAGGCCACCACGAGCACCGGAAGTTCGGCGAAATGGTCGATCTGCCACTCCATCGCCCGCGCGATACCGGCGATAGCTTCGTCGGTCTTGATTTTTCTCCGCAACACCACGCCGCGCTGAATTTTCCAAGCCTGCCGATAACGTTTGGCCAATTCTTCTTTGACGCGGCGATCCTTCACAACGATGAATTCCCAGTTCTGCCCGTCATTACCAGTCGGCGCACGCAGCGCCAACTCGATGCACTTGAGCACCACCGTGTCGTCGACCGGGTCGGAGTACACCCGCCGGATCGCGCGCTGGGTCATCATGGCCTCGGCCAGCGGCATCTCCAACCGGGACAACGCCTCGGCCGTGGTCGGCACGTGACTGTAAGTGAACTCGGATTCAGGCATTCTTTCCCAGCCAGGTCGTGGTGAATCGTTGAATTTCCGGAATTCCTTGCGAGAATTCCCGGGCAAGGAAGCTCTCGATCGGGCCACCCACCAATGGCACCTTGAACCGGATCGTGCCATTGAGCGCCAGCTTCGATCCGGCGCCGTCACGTTCGAGCACCGCGATGCCGCTCCCCGACCCCGGGGCACCGGTCACCGCGACCGCGATCTCACCGTTGACCCGTCCGTCGCCGGCCGGCGTCCACACCTCGGTGGTGACGATGTTGAGGTCGCCGCGGTACACCTTGGCCAACATGCCGGGCAATGCGCCGTGGCGCAGGTCCTCGGTCACAGCGACCCGAATGCGGCCATCGGCATCGACATCCAGGGAGTCGAGGGTCTTGCTTCCGCCGAA
The DNA here is from genome assembly GCF_900604305.1 of Mycobacterium sp. P7213. Lineage (NCBI taxonomy): Bacteria > Bacillati > Actinomycetota > Actinomycetes > Mycobacteriales > Mycobacteriaceae > Mycobacterium > Mycobacterium sp. P7213. Next base: position 16,513 of record NZ_UWOA01000031.1, on the reverse strand, counting down.
GGCCTCCAGCCGGGCCTGCCAGTAGGACCGGTCACCGAAGGCACGGTGGACCTCTTCGACCGAGGCAGGTGAGGAGAATGTCACCTCAAAGGAACGAGGCATTACCGCTGACCTCTCACTTGCCGAACAACCGGCTCACCAGGCCCGCGGCGAACTTGCGGACCCGGTCGAGCTGCTCGGGCTGAACGTTGGTGGGTGGCAGGCGCAGGCCCAGGTAGCGCTCCCGGTAGCGGCCGCTGCCCAGGTAACTGGTCAGCGCAAGCATCGAGCGCAGCGGGTCGCCGGGGTAGCTGAGGTGAATCTCGTCCTGGTAGCGACCACCGCACCCCTCGGCGAGCCGACAGACCTCAGCGTAGTTCTCCTGCCAGAACTCGCGGCACACGGTGAACACCACAAACGGCTTGCCGTCCAGAAGCTTTCGGGCCTCATCGGTCTGGAGAAACGACCTGATCGGCATGGCGGGCGCCTTCCACCAGGTCGGCGAGCCGATGCAGATCAAGTCGTACTCACCATCGCGCACCGCGTCGGGCGTGCGGATCTCCCCCGTCTCGCCCCGCTGCTGCGCCTTGAGCACGCTGAGCATGTCCGGCCAGACCCGCCGCAGCGGGAACTGCGCGAAACGCTGCGAGTAGCGCGGGTCGGTGAACTCGATACCGGCCTTGACTACCTCGCAGCCACGCTGCGCGAACACCTCCCCGGCGGCCTCGAGCACCTTCAGCGACTGCCCGGAGAAGCTGTAGTACAACAACAGGATCCGCGGCGCTCGTCCGTTGCGATCGCTGGCCTGAATCGCCATCTGTTCCTCCTGTTTCATGCGGCGGTCCCAGCTTCGGCTCTCCTGCGTCGAGCCTCGCTGAACCGCCGGTTTCATGCGGCGGTCCCAGCTTCGGCTCTCCTACGTCGAGCCTCGCTGAACCGCCGGTTTCATGCGGCGGTCCCAGCTTCGGCTCTCCTACGTCGAGCCTCGCTGAACCGCCGGTTTCATGCGGCGGTCCCAGCTTCGGCTCTCCTACGTCGAGCCTCGCTGAACCGCCGGGTCCGACCGTGCGGTGCATCGACTGCCCGTTCAGCGTATTAGGCTCGCCGACGTGGCAGACAAGATCCCCGTCGACCTGCACGGCGCCGCGGCAACCATGCTGACGACGCTCTACCTCAAGGCACTTGACGCCGATTTCGACCAGCCGGTGCTGGGCGATCGGTACGCCAGAGAGGCGGTCGACCGTATCGACTTCGACTGGGACGCACTCAAGGCTCCCGGCCGCTGGGCGCCCTTGGTGACGGTACGCACCGCCCAGTACGACATCTGGGCGCGTCAGTTCTTGGCCGCCCACCCGAACGCGACCGTCATTCACCTCGGCTGCGGATTGGACGCCCGCGTCTTCCGGATCGATCCCGGCCCCGAAGTCGCCTGGTACGACGTGGATCAGCCGCCGGTGATCGCGCTGCGCAAGCAGGTGTACCCCGACCGCCCGGGTTACCACCTGGTGGCGACGTTGGCGACCGACCCGTCGTGGCTGGACGAGATTCCCACCGACCGCCCGGTCCTGCTGTTGGCCGAGGGCATCAGCATGTACCTGTCCGAAGACGATGGTGTGGCATTGCTGCAGAGCATCGTCGAGAAGTTCCCGGCGGGCGAACTGCAGATCGACTTCTACAACTGGTTCGGCATCAAGACCCAGAAGACCCACCGGTTGCAGCGTCAGTCCGGCGCAACGCTGCATTGGGCGGTCAACGATCCCTCCGACATTCTGGAGAAGGTCACCGGCATTCGGTTGCTGGCGGCCGCCAATCTCTTCGACGCCGAGACCTTCAGTCGGGTCCCGGCCGGGTTCCGGCGATCCAGTCGGCTGGCCCGGGCGGTGCGGCCGCTGCGCGAAATGCTGCAGTACCACCGCTACGCCTTCGGCCCGGTCAGCTGACGCCGGCGGCGTGCCGATCGGCGATATCGCACAGCAGCGCGCGAATCGTCTCCACCGAGCGCTCCGGCGCCGGTCCGTGGGAGTGGTACTCGATGTTGAGCTGCCCGGAGAAGATCTGGGTGAAGTAGATGTCGATGCCCGCGCTCACGGCGAAGTACAGCTCGCCATGTGTTGTGGTCACCTCGACACCCGGCGGCGTCCGCACCGGCGGAACCAGACCGTTGTTGCTCAGCACGACGACGTCGGGCAGTCCTGGCGGGTTTCCGACGTATTGCGGGCTGAAGTGCAACCGGGACTGCTGGATGACACCTTCGTCGAGGTCCTTCTGGAAGTTCGCGGCGATGTCCCGAGCGATCTCGACCAGGTCCGTCTTGGCATCAACCTCGGCCAGGTAGGTGGCCAGCCCGATCGGGTTGGTGCATCCGGTGGCCGAAACGGGCGGTGACAGAAAGTATCTCAAGTCGACGGTGTAGACGTAGGGCACCGGAATACTCAGCTTGCCGCGCAGCTGCCATTCGGCCATCAGCACCGCTGCCGAGAGCACCGCGTGCAGGCTCAGGTCGTGGGCCCGGCCGAACGCGACCACGTTGTCGGTCTGGCTTTCGGTCAACCGGGTCGACGCCATCGGCACCAGCATCGGCGATTCCGGCGTCTCCTGCCCGACGGCCCGCCGGGTCGGCGGCAGGTCGTAGGCGAACAGCGCCGGCATGAACCGCTCGATCCCGGAGCGCTGCTGCTTCTCGATCCCCCGATCGGCCAGCACCGCCTCAATGGACAGCGGAGCGGGCTCAACGTTGATCGCACCGATCCGGCCGGTGGTGACCAGGTCGGTGTAGAAGGACAGCATCTCCTCGATCAGCGCATACATGTGGTGACCGTCGGCCACGGCATGGTGCACGTACAGGGTCGGCTGAGCCTGCCCGTCGCGGATGATCACCCGCATCGCCACCAACGACTCCGCCTGGTCGAAGCGCGGAGCAGGCGGCTGCGCGTCGGGCCCGTCGAGTTCGATCACCTCGATGCCGTCGGGCATCAGGTCGTCGGTGACGAACTGATGCCGCCCGTCGGGCAGTCGCTCCAGCCGGCCGGTGAGGATCGGATGCGCCTCCAGCAGCGCCTCGTAGGCCTCCGAGAGCAGGTCGATGTCGACCGGACCGGTGACGTGCGCGGCCAAACCCACGAAATTGTGGGTCTCGGCCAGCATCTCCTCACTGATCGCCAGCTTCCGAATGACCGACGTGGCAAACACTTTCGGCTCTCTCCTAAATCAACGGACTACGACAGCTCGACCAAGGTCATTTCGTCCTCGCCCTGCGAGGCCATGTCCTCTTCGGCGAGGGCCGCGCGGACCAGATCCATCACCGCCGCGGAGAACCCGTCGGCTATCGCGCGCACCACAGACTCCTCGATCCGGCGGCTGTCATGCCACCAATCCAGGTACAGCACACCGCCGGTGCGGTAGGCCCGCAGCTCCAGTGCATGCCCCAGCCCCGGGATCGCCTCGCGCACCGGCATCGCGGTATCGGGGTCGAACTGCACCGGAGAATCGCCGAGCGCCGGCGGCTCGGGAATCGCCCCGACGTAGGAGAAGTGCACATCAGCGGGAGCGACCGCGCCGAACAGGCGCGCAGTCGGTGCGTACAGGTAACGCAGCAGGCCGTAGCCGATCCCGTAATGCGGCACGCCGTCCAATGTTTCGTGGATCGAGTCCAACAGCTGCCGGGCGCTTTGCTGGCCGTCGGCGGAGCAGCCCAGCGCGACCGGGTAGAGCGTGGTGAACCAGCCCACGGTACGGCGCAGGTCGACCTCCGGCTTGAGCACCGAACGGCCCGCTCCCCCCATCTCGACGGCCAGAGTGCCCTCGCCGACCACCGATGCCACCGCCCGGCTCAGCCCGGCCAGCAGGATCTCGTTGATCGGCAGCCGCAGCCGCCGACGGGCATCGTCGATCTCGCTGGTGTCGGCGGCGGGCAACGTCGTGGTGAGCTTGGACAGATCGGCCGCAGCAGGAGGCTCGGCGGCATCTGCGGCCAGCCGCAGCGTCGCCGATTTCGTTGTCTTCAGCCAGTATTCGCGGCTTTCCAGCACCGCCGGGTGGGTCGCAAGCCCGGCGCAACGCTGCGACCACTCGGTCCATCCGGCCCCGACCGGCTGCAGCTCGATGTCGTTGCCGCCCAGCTGCTGGCCGAACGCGGTGAAGATGTCGGTGACCAGGATGTCGCGGGAGGCCTCGTCGCCGACCCCTGCGTGCAGACTCAGCGCCAGGTAGCACAGGTCCCCCGCCGCGCCGCGGATGTAGAGCGCCGTCAGTGGTGGGCTGGACAGATCCTGGTCACGGATGTGCTCGGTCAGCAACGTGCGCACCGCGTCATGTTCGGCGGTCAGCCCCTCGGGCAGCGAGTGGGTGCTGATCTCCCCGAACTCGCCGGGTTCGGCGATCCGCTGCTCCCAGGTACCGGCCCGCTCGGTGATGCGCACCCGCAGCGCTTCGTGGTGATTGACCACGGCGGTCAGCACGGCGGCGACGTCGTCGACCGAGACGTCGGGCCGCAGCCGCAGGATCAACGGGATGCGCCAGCGACCGTGTTCGCGGACGCCGTTCTCCAGGAAGTAGGTGATGTTCGGCGGAATCGGCGGGTGCTCGACCTCACCGAGCGACTGGCGGCCCAGCCCGCCGGCGGCGTAGCGGGCGGTCAGCGCCTTGGCCAGGGCCGCGACGGTCGGGTTGTCGTAGAGGTCCTGCGGGGTGAGGTCCAGGCCCTCGTGCGAGGCGGCCATGGCGACGCTGATCGCCACCAGTGAGTCGCCGCCGACGTCGAAGAAGTTGGCGGTGCGGTCCACCGAGCCGACCCCCAGGCAGACCGCCCAGATCCGTTGCAGCGTCGCTTCCATGGACTCGCCGCCGCCGGCCGCCTGTCCGTTGCGCTGCCCGTCCGCTGCACCGCCACCACCGGTGCCCGAGCCGGACACCCAGGTAGCACCGGCATTGTGCTCAAGCCAATGCCGTTGGCGTTCAAAGGGGTAGCCGGGGACAGTGACGCGCTTGGGCTGGTAGTCGCCGCGGAGCGCAGACCAGTCCACTTCGACGCCGGCCGCCCACAGTTGGCCGAGCGCCAGCAGGAAGGTGTCGCGGTCGTCGCGGTTCTGGGCGTGGTGGCGCATCAGTCGGACGGCCCGATGTCCACTGGCGAACTTGGGGTTGCGGGCCGCCGACGCGGTCAGCGTGGCGCCCGGCCCGACCTCGACCAGGACCCGGTGCGGGTCGGCCAGCACGGTGTCGATCTCGTCGGCGAAACGTACAGTGGCCCGCACACTGCGCGCCCACGTCGCCGGGTTGGTCGCCTCGCTGGGCGCCAGCCAGGTGCCGGTCAGATTCGACAGCAGTGGGATCTGCGGTTCGTTGAGCGTCTGCCGAGACAAAAATGCGGTGAACTCCGAGATCATCGAGTCCATCAGGCGGGAGTGGAACGCATGCGAGGTCCGCACCCGGCGCGCGTTGATGCCGGCCTGCTTGAGCGCATCGGAGAACTCGCGGATGTCGGCTTCGGTCCCGGCGACCACGCAGCCGTCCGGGTCGTTGACCGCGGCCAGGTCCACATCACCGGTCAGGTAAGCAGCGACCGCGTCGGCACTGATCGGGACGGCCACCATGACGCCGCGTGGCGCGGCATGCATCAGCCGGGCGCGCATCGCCACCACCGTGATCGCGGTGTCGAGGTCGAAGACGCCGGCGACGGTGGCCGCGGCGTATTCGCCGATGCTGTGACCGACCAGCGCCGCCGGACGCACGCCGTAGCTCTCGACCAGCTTCGCCAGTGCGTATTCCACGGTGAACAGGGCCGGCTGGGTGCGGTCTGTGCGCTCGAGGTCACGCGAGGTGCCCTCGAAGATCATCGCGCGCAGGTCGTAGCCCAACTCCGCCTCGAAACCGGCGACGCAGCGGTCGAAGTACTCGGCGAACACCGGCTCGCTGTCATAGAGCCCGCGGGCCATCCCGATGTGCTGAGCGCCCTGGCCCGGGAACAGGAACACCACCCGGTCGGCGGCGTCCTCGCCCACGTCATTCAGGTCGATGCCCTCGCCGATGAAGACGTTCTCGCTCTCCTCGGCGCCTAACACTGCCGCTGCGTCCGCGCGATCGGCGACGACCGCGGCCAGCCGCAGGTTGTGCGGGGGCCGGTTGGCCAGTGTGTAGGCGACGTCGGGGAGGCTGGGCGCCTCGGCGTCGCCTCCGCCGGCGAGCTCAGCAGCCAGATCGAGGCGGCCCTGCGCCAGCGCCTCGGCGGTGCGTGCCGACAGCAGCAGCACCTCGGGGCCGGGTTTGGGCGTCGCCGCCACAGCGTCTTCCTCGGGCCATTCCTCGACGATGACGTGGGCGTTGGTGCCGCCGACGCCGAACGAGCTGACCCCGGCGCGGCGGATGCCGTCGGCTTCCCACGGCCCGTACTCGCCGCGGATGCGGAACGGCCCGTCCTCGAGGTGCAACTCGGGGTTCGGGCTGGTGTAGTGCAGCGTGCCGGGAATCGCCCGGTGCTTGAGGCACAGGATGGTCTTGATCAGGCTGGCAATACCGGCCGCCGACTCCAGGTGCCCGATGTTGGACTTGACCGAGCCCACATAGCAGGGGCCGGAACGCTGTTCGTCGGAGACGGCGAAAGCCTGTCGCAGGCCTTCGATCTCGATGGGGTCACCCAGCGGGGTGGCGGTGCCGTGCGACTCGATGTAGCTGATGGTGGACGCATCGACCTCGGCGACCGCGTGGGCCTCGGCGATCACGTCGGCCTGGCCGGCAGCGGTGGGCGCGGCGTAGGTCATCTTGGTGCCGCCGTCGTTGTTCAGCGCCGAACCCCGGATCACCGCATGGATCTGGTCACCGTCATCGACGGCCGCGTCCAGCGACTTGAGCACCACGACACCGACACCGCTGGAGAAGATGGTGCCGTCGGCGCGCACGTCGAAGGGCCGGCAGTGCCCGCTCGCCGAGACCATCGAGCCGGGCTCGTGCCAGTATCCGACGTGATGCGGTACCCGCAGGGACGCCCCACCGGCCAGCGCCATGTCGCATTCCCCGTTGAGGATGCTCTGGCAGGCCAGGTGCAGTGCGACCAACGCCGACGAGCAGGCCGTCTGCACCGACAGCGCCGGGCCGTGCAGGTCGAGCTGGTGGGCCACCCGGGTGGCCAGATAGTCCTTGTCGTTCTGCAACGACAGGTTGACCATCTCGAAGCTGACGCCCTGCCCGATGATCAGGTTCGGGTCGTAGTGCGACATCAGGTTGTGCAGCAGGTAGCCACTGGTGGTGCTGGTGCCGTAGACGCCGACCGATCCCTCGATCTCCCCGGGCCGGTATCCGGCGTCCTCCAACGCGTGCCAGGCGGTCTGCAGGAACAGCCGGTGCTGCGGGTCCATGGTCCGAGCAGCCAGCGGGGTGAAGCCGAAGAAGCTTGCATCGAACTCGTCGATGCCCTCCAGCAATCCAGCGCGCCGCACATAGTTGTGGTTCGCCAGCGCCTGGTCGCTCACACCACTGGCACGCAGCTCGTCTTCGGACAGCGTGACGATGGATTCGACGCCGTTGCGCAGGTTGTTCCAGAATCCGGTCAGCGTGCGGGCGCCCGGAAAGCGCCCCGCCATGCCGACGATCGCGATCGCGTTAGGCGGCACTTCATTGTTGGTCACGAACGATCTCCTACTTTTCGCCGTGCCGCGGCCCGCTGACGTGCCGCGGCACGCTGCTGGGCTCGGCTCCGAACACCGCCGACGTCGCCCGCGCCGTCCGCCCCCTCCAGTCCGGCGAGGCCGAGTTGGCGGGCCAGGTCGGCGGCCAGGTCGGTCAGTGAGGCACCCTGCAGCAGCAGTGCCACCGGGGGCTCCGCGCCGAAGTCGCCCCGAACGGTGTTGCGGATGCGCACCGCCATCAGTGAGTCCATACCCAGCTCGGTCAACGGCCGAGCCGGGTCGATGACGCTGCCCTTGGGGTAGCCCATGATGGCCATGATCCGCGAACCCAACCGTGCGACAACGGCTTTGGTGGCTTCGGCGGCGCTGAGCTGCTTCAGTCCTTCTGGACCGGGCCAGTCGTCGTCCTCGTCGTCGAGGTCGAGCTCTTCGGCCAGCGTCGCGAAGTACCCCAGCTGCTGCAGTTCGGGGAAGGCCGCGGCCACCCGGTCCAGGCGCAGTCGCGCGACGCCGACCCGGGAAAGGTCACCGCTGAGGATGGCCTCCAGCGCCTCCATGCCTTCATCGGGGTTGATCGGGTCCAGCGCACTGAACTTGAGCTCCTGGGCGACACCGACACCCGACCATTGGCCCCAGTTGATGGTGATGGCCGGCAGTCCGGCCGCCCGCCGCCACGCCACCAGGCCGTCCAGCCAGGCACTGGCCGCGGCGTAGGACGCCTGACCGGGTGCCCCCAGCAGCGACGAGGTCGAAGAGAAGCCGACCCACCAGTCCAGCTCTTTGCCGACGGTTGCGACGTGCAGTCGCAGCGCCGCCGCCGCCTTGGGCGCCCACACCCGGCCCAGGGTCTCTTTGTCGATGCCGACCACGATCTGGTCATCGATGACCGCGGCGCCGTGGATGACACCGCGCAGCGTCAAGCCGGTCTGTTCCGCGGCGGCCACCAGGCTTTCGGCCACACCGGGTGTAGCGAGATCACCCGAGACGACCGCGATCTGGGCTCGAGCCTCGAGCTCGGCCAGCACAGCGCGCTGCTCCTGCGACGGCTGTGACCGGCTGTTGAGCACGATCCGCGCGGCACCGTGCTCGATCAGCCACCGGGCGACGACCAGCCCGATACCGCCCAGGCCGCCGGTCAGCACATAGGCGCCGTCGGATCGCACGGCCGGGGCGCCGGTGGGGGTCAGGGTCGCGCGCTTGAGCCGTTCGGCGTAGCGGTTCTCCCCGCGCCAGGCGACGACGTCGTCGGTGCTCGCCAGCCCCAACTCGGTGATCAAGGCCGCCGCCGGGTCTGCCGAAGCGTCCAGGTCGACCACGCCGGTGCGCAGGTCCGGGTGCTCGTAGGCCAGCACCCGCACCAGCCCCTTGAGGGCGCTGATCGACGGGTCGCCCGCTTCGTCCCCCACCGTCAGGCCGTTGCGGCCCACCAGCCACAGCCGCGGCGCGGTGCCGTGCCAGCCGCCGACGATGGTGCGCACCGTGGAGGCCACCGACCAGGCCAGGTCGCGACCGCGGGCCGGCGCGTCACCGGTCTCGGTCCCGTCGAAGGCACTGTGGGCGGCCAACACGATCACCCCGACCGGGGGCCGGTCCGGGTCGTCGGCGGTCTGCGCGAACGCCTCCCGCACCGCGGGTTCGCTGGTCAGGTCCGCGGTGATCACCCGGCGGTTGTCCGAGCCGAAGCGGGCGGCGAAATCGGCTGCCAGCGACTCGGTTTCGCCAGGCTCGGTCAGCACCAGCCAGCTGCCGTCGGCGGCGGCCGGAGGCTGCGCGGGAGCGGCAGCGTCGACCCACTCGGTGTCGAAGATCTTCTGCGTCAACGGCAGCGGCACGGTACGGCGCTGCACCCGCTGCAGATAGATTCCGGACAGTTCGGCGGTGACCGTGCCGGCGTCGTCGGTCAGGGTGACCCGGCCCAGGATTCCGCCGTCGTCGTGGCTGACCAGTTCGGCGTGCCCGCGGGCCCGGCGGCCGACGTCGCCGAAGATCCGGATGTTCTCGACCGCGACCGGCAGATAGGTCGCCTCTTCCATCCCGGCCGAGCCCATCAACGACTCGTCGGGCAGCGCCGCGGCCAGGCACTGCAGGGCGGCGTCGAGCATCACCGGGTGGATGCGGTAGCCGCGGTGCGCGGTCGCCTCGTCGGGCAGCACGATCTCGGCCTCCGAGGCGCCGCCGGGCTTGCGGACGATACGGGTCAGAGCGGCGAACGCCGGCCCGTGCTGCAGACCGGTGCGGCGCAGTGCGGTGTACAGGTCCGTCGGCGACAGCGCGGTTCCGCCGCCGCTGGGGGCCGGGCGTTGCGCCGCGGCAGCGGGCTGTGCCGCGGCCGCGCGGGCCACCGCATGCCGGGACCAATTGCCGCCGGCCGGGCGGGAATGGATCTCGATGCGCAGTTCATCGGATCCGTCCGCGTCGTGCAGCAGCCGGGTGGTGACCTCGGTGCGTTCGTCGACGCGCAGCATCTGCTCGACTTCGACCCGGTCCACAGCAACAGCCGAGGGCGGCAGCCCCAACGCCTCGCCGGCCGCGGCCAACGCCATCTCGGCGAAGCCGGTGGCGGGCATCACGACCTGGCCGTGCACCTTGTGGTGGGCCATCCACGCGACGAGGTCGGTGCCCACGTCGGCCTGCCAGACGTGGCCGTGACCCGACGGCAGCTCGACGTGGATACCCAGCAGCGGATGCGCGTCGGCGCTGTGGCGGTTCGCGGCGACCGGGGCAGCCCAGTACCGGACGTGCTGCCACGGCCGTGGCGGCAGGTCGGCGCGGCCGATCCCACCGTCGGGTTGCGGCGCCTCCGCCGACGGCGGCGCCACGGTAGCCAGATTGGTGTGGAAGCTCAGCGCTTCGGCCTGGTCGCGCAGCAGGGTGCCGGTCACCACGCTGTCACCGGCGGGCCGCGCGGTTTCCAGGTTGCCGTTGATGGCGTGACTGAGCAGCGGATGCGGGCTGACCTCGATGAAGGTCGCGTGCCCGGCGGCGGCCGCGGTCACGGCTTGGGCGAACCGCACCGGGTTGCGCAGGTTGTGTACCCAGTAGTCCGCGTCGAATGCCGACGGTGTCTGGCCGACAGTGCTGATCAGCGGGATCTTCGGCGCCGACGGCTGCAGCCCGGCGAGCGCGGTCCGCAGTTCGCCCAGGATCGGGTCGACGGTCGGGTGATGCGAGGCCACGTCCACCTCGACGCGGCGGGCCAGCTTGCCCTGGGCGTCGACGATCGCGACCACGGCATCGACCTGGTCGGGCGGGCCCGCGATCACGGTCTGCTGCGGTGCCGCGTACACCGCCACGGTGATGTCGGGGTGCTCGGCGACCAGCTTCTCGGCGGCGTCGGCATCCAGTTCCAGCAGTGCCATCGCGCCTTGGCCGCTCAGTCGGGCCATCAGCTTGGACCGGGTGGCGATCACCTTCAGGCCGTCCGCGGGGCTCAGCGCGCCGGCGACCACGGCCGCGGCCACCTCCCCCATCGAGTGCCCGATCACTGCGTCCGGCTCGACGCCGTGGGATCGCCACAGCGCGGTCAATGCCAGCTGCATGCCCACCAGCACCGGCTGGATGCGGTCGATGCCGACCACCGGCTCGCCGGATTCGAGGACCTGACGCAGCGAGAACCCGACCTGCGCAACGAAATCGGGCTCCAGTTCGTCGACGGCGGCGGCGAACGCCGGCTCATCGACCAGCAGTTGGCGGCCCATGCCGGCCCACTGGGAGCCCTGGCCCGAGTACAGGAAGACGGTTCCTTTGCCACGCAACGCGGCGCGTGTGCCGACCACGCCGGGGGCCGGGTACCCGCCGGCGACCGCCCGCAGCCCGGTCAACGCCTGCTCGGTGTCGCGTGCGCAGACGGTGGCGAACTTGGCGTAGCGGCTGCGGTGGTGGTTGAGGGTGTGCGCGATGTCGGTCAGCGGTACAGCGGCGCCCGGCCCGGCGATCCAGTCGGCCAGGGTGGCAGCCCAATCCGCCACTCGCTGCTCGGTTTTGCCCGAGATCACCAGGGTTGCGACCGGCTCGGCCGATGCCGGCGCGGGAACCGGGTCAGGACCCTGTTCGAGCACCACGTGCGCGTTGGTTCCGCCCAGCCCGAACGATGACACCGCGGCACGCCGCGGTCCCTCGGCCGCCGGCCACGGCGTCACCTCGGTGGGGACGAACAGCCGCGTCGGGGACGGGTCGATCGCCGGGTTCCACTTGGTGAAGTGCAGATTCGGCGGGATCTTTCCGCGTTGCACAGACAACGCAGCCTTGATGAAGCCGGCGATCCCGGCGGCCGCCTCAAGGTGGCCGATATTGGTCTTGACCGCGCCCAGCGCACACTTGTCAGCGCCGCGCCCGTAGACGTCGGCGAGCGCCTCGAATTCGATCGGGTCACCCAAAGCTGTTCCGGTGCCGTGAGTTTCGATCAGGTTCACCGAATTCGCCGCGACGTCGGCGCTGCGCAGCGCCCGGCTGATCGCGTCGATCTGGGCAATGGTGTTCGGGGCGGTGAGTCCGTTGGACTTGCCGTCGGAATTGATCGCCGAACCGCGCACCACCGCCAGCACCCGGTCGCCGTCGCGGATGGCGTCGGTGAGGCGCTTGAGCACGACGATCCCGGCGCCCTCGCCGCGCACGAATCCGTCCGCTCCGGCGTCGAAGGTGTGGCAGCGGCCGCGCGGAGACAGCATGCCCCACTTGGCCATGGCGATCTGGGTTTCCGGCCGCAGGATGAGGCTGACGCCGCCGGCCAGGGCCAGGTCGCTTTCGCGCATGCGCAGGCTCTGGCAGGCCATGTGGATGGTGACCAGCGACGACGAGCAGGCCGAGTCCATCGCGACCGCGGGACCGCGCAGACCCAGCAGATAGGCGATCCGGCCGACGGCGACGGCATGAGCGTTACCGGTGGCCGAGTAGCCGTCGATAGCGTCCGGGTTGGCCGCCGAAATCCCTTGGTATTCGGTGTAATACACACCCATCATCACCGCGGAGCGGATGCCCGTCAGGGTTTCCGGCGACAGGCCGGCGTGTTCGAGGGCCTCCCAGGCGACCTCGAGCATCAGCCGCTGCTGCGGGTCCATGGCCTCGGCTTCGCGCGGCGAGATCCCGAAGAAGTCGGCGTCGAATCCGGCGACGTCGGAGATGAACCCGCCCCACTTCGACGACATCCGGCCCGGGGCCAGCGGGTCCGGGTCGTAGTACTCGTCGGCGTCCCAGCGATCCGAGGGGATCTCGGTGATGGCGTCGCGGCCTGTCTCCAACAGCTCCCAGTAGGCGTCCGGGCCCGAAGCGCCACCCGGGAAGCGGCAGCCGATCCCGACGACCGCGATCGGTTCGGCGGCGGCGATCCGCGACGCCTTGTCGAACTGCTCGGTCAGCGCCCCCCGTTTGTCGGCACCCATCGCCGACATCCTGTTGAAGATCGACGTCGTCGAGATTCCCGTCATCAATAAATACCGCTCTCGCTACCGGTCGAAGCCGACTCGACCTGATCGAACAACTCATCCAGCACGCCGCCGGATGAGCCGAACTCCAAATCATCGTCGTCTTGCCCCGCGGTGCTGTCCGGCTCGGCATAACGCGACGCCAGCAGTCCCACCAGGTGCGTCGTCAACGCTGAGATGCTGGGGTGATTCCACAGCATTGACGCCGACAAATCCACCCCCACTAACTGTTGTGTCTCTTTCAGAACCGTCATCGCGATCATGGAATCGAGCCCCATCTCCGGGAAGGGCTGATCCACATCGACCGCTGACGCAGATGTCCGAAGTTCGCGGGCCAGGATAGCTTGCAGCCGGACCACCAGCTCCTCGCGCCGCTGATCGGCGGGGATGGTCGCCCAGTCCGGCGCGCCTGCCGCCGACGCGCCGGTGCTTGCCTGCTCACCAGTGCCCGCGGCCCCGAGCGTCGCTCCGGCTTCAGAGGCCTCACCGACGAGGTCTTCGAAGAAGGTCAGATCCCGGAACTCCGGCGAGGTGGCGACCGCACGGTCGATGCGCAGTCGTCCCACCCCGATCCGAGCGCCGATCAGCCCGGAGTCCGCACCAAGCACGGCGTCCAGCGCCTCGACGCCTTCGTCGGGGCTGATCGGGTCGAGAACGCTCAGCGTCATCGACCGGCCCAGACCCACGTCAGACCACTGACCCCAGTTGATGGCGGTCGCGGGCAGGCCCGAAGCGTGCCGCCAAGCCATCAGTGCGTCCAGCCAGGCGTTGGAGGTGGCGTATCCGAGCTGGCCGGGCAGGCCCAGCAGTGCGGCCATCGAGGAGAAGCCCACCCACCAGTCGAGCTGGGAGGCTGCGGTGGCCGCATGCAGCCGGGCGGCGCCGAGGGCCTTGGCCGACCAGACGCCCTCCAGGCTCTCCCGCGTCACCGCCGTCACCAGGCCGTCGCCCAGCACACCGGCGGCGTGCACCACGCCGCGCAGCGGCTTGCCGGTCTCCTGGGCGGCAGCCACCAGACGGTCGGCGACCCCCGGCGAGCTGATGTCGCCGGCGACAAAGACCACTTCGGTGCCGGCGGCCAGCTCGTCGAGGACGGCGCGCTGCTGTTCGGCGGGCTCGCTGCGGCCGTTGAGCACGATTCGCCCCGCGCCGCGGGCCACCAGCCAGCGGGCCACCACGATGCCCAATCCGCCCAGACCTCCGGTGAGCAGATAGGAGCCGTCGGCGCGGACCTTGGCCCGGGGAGCCTGGGCTGCGTCAGCGGCACCGTCGAGGGTGGCCCGGGTGAGGCGTTCGGTGTAGCGCCGTCCACCGCGCCAGGCGACCACGTCGTCGCGCAGCGGGGCGCCCAGTTCGGCCATCAGGTCGTCGGCCAGGGCTGCGGCGTCGGCCGAGGCCTCCAGGTCGACCAGGGTGGCGCCCAGGTCCGGTTCATCGGCCAGCACCCGGGCGAGTTCGCCGGGGAACCGCCAGGTGCGGACCACGCCCTTGAGCGCACCGACAGCCGGGTCGCCGGGCTCATCGCTGCCGAACGCCAGACCGCCCCGGCTGACCAGCCAAAGTCGCGGTTTGGTTGCCCCAGATACGCCGGACCAACCGTCGACCGCGGCGCGGGCCGTCGACGACGCTGTCCAGACGAGTTCGCGGGCGCGGGCCAATGCGGCGTCGGGGTCCGAGCTGTCGAACCCGACCCGGTCCAGGAAGACGACGATGCCGGCCGGCGGATGCGCCGGGTCGGCGCCGGCCTGCCGCACCGTGTCGATCAGGGCAGGGCCATCGGCGAACGGGCCGGTGAGCACCGTGCGGTTCTGCGCGGACAGCCGTGCGGCGAACTGCGCGGCCACACCCTCGGGGTCGGTTTCGGTGAGCAGCAGCCAGCTGCCGGCGGCCGCACCGGTGCCCTCGGACGTCGGGACGAGTTCCGTGGGCGTCCACTCGGTGGCGAACAGCTTCTGGTCCAGCGGCACCCGCAGCGCGCGGGGATCCAGCGGCCGCAGCTCGACACCGGTGAGTTCAGCGATGGCGGTGCCGGTGTCATCGCTCAGAACGACCCGGCCGAGGGCCATCTTGTCTTCGGGACGGCTCACCTCGGTGTGGCAGCGCACCTGACGTCCGGCCGGTGCGAACACCCGCACCCCGGCCACCGCCACCGGCACGTAACCGCTGTGCTCCGCGTCATCGGCACCGATGCCCGCCGCCAGCTGCCGCAGCCCGGCATCGAGCAATGCCGGGTGCAGGCGGTAGGCGGGGTGAGTGGCCACGGTGTCGGGCAGGGTGAGCACACCGTGCTCGGTCCCCTCGTCAGGCTCCGAGGCCGCCTGATCCGCCGGCGCCGCTGCGATGTCTGCGACCGCATACCGGGTCCAGGCCCCGCCGGCCGTGCGGGCGTGGATCTCAACTCTGCTCTGGCCATCCGCCCCGCTGAACTGGGTGGTGACCTGCATTCCGTTGTGGAGTACCAGCGGCTGTTCGCTCTGCAGGCCGGTCACCACGATCGACTCGGCGGGCTTGCCGAGGGCCTGGCTGCCTGCCGCCACCGCCATCTCGATCAGTGCCGCCACCGACCCAATGGCCTGACCGTGCGCCGGCTGCTCGGCCAGCCACGGCATGGCCTCGGCAAGAAGGCCGTTCTGCCAGAGGTGGTCGCCGGTGAGCTGCTCGACGTGTACGCCGAGCAGCGGGTGCACGTCCGGTGCCTGGCCGGCCCGTCCGGGCCCGGAGAGCCAATGCCGGCTGTGCTGCCAGGGGGTGGTGGGCAGTTCGGCGAATCCGCCGGCCCTGGCGCCCCCGGTGCCGCTGTGCTGCCCACCGAGTTCGGTGAGCGAAACGTGGAAGCTCAGCGTTTCGTCGTCGCCCCGACGCAGGGTTGAGGCCACTGTCACTGGCGTGTCGGCGGCCTCGGCCGTCTCGATGATGGAGTGCGTCAACAGCGGGTGGGGGCTGATCTCGATGAATGTGTCGTGGTCCGCCGTTGCCACCGTCACGGCCTGGCTGACCAGCGCGGGCTTGCGCACATTGGCCACCCAGTAGTCGGCGTCCAGTCGCGGTGTGGGCCCCGCGGGATCCACCGCCGTCGAAATGAACGGGATCTGTGGTGTTTGGGGGGTGATGTCGGCCAGTTCGGCGCGCAGTTCATCAAGGATCGGATCCATGAACGCGGTATGCGAGGCCACCTCCATGTTCACCCGCCGCGCAAACCGCTCCGCAGCAGCCACCGCAGCGATCACCGCATCCACATCCGCGGGCGCACCGGCCACCACCGTCTGCCGCGGCGACAAATACCCCGCCACCTCAACACCGGGATAACCCGCCAGCAACTCACCGGCAGCAACGGCATCCAACTCCAACAACGCCACCGCACCCTGACCGGCCTGCCGCGACATCAACCGCGACCGCACCCCGATCACCGTCAAACCCTGCTCCGGCGTCAGCGCCCCGGCCACCACCGCCGCAGACACCTCCCCCATCGAATGCCCGATCACCGCATCCGCATCC
>NZ_UWOA01000047.1:0-36355 GCF_900604305.1 Mycobacterium sp. P7213 | reverse complement strand
AGCGCTGGTGACTGCCATAGGCATCGCATTCCTGGCCGCGACGAGTCGCGATGAAAATTCGTACCAAGCGGGCCGCTCATATGGCGCCCGCGTGCTGAGCGGGCATGGGCTGAATGCATCTTCAATCGAGATGCGCTGCAAGGTTGGAGCGGCTCTGGCTCGCGACCGCGACGGCTACTACTTCTGGCCCGGCGGGCAAATCAAGGGTAGCGACGTCGACAAGGATGACTTTACGCAAGGATGCATCGAAACCACCAGGTGATTGTCCGCCGGTTCGTTGTCCTACCCGACCGCCACCGCACCAGCTCACGGCTCTCCCCAGTGCTCGTGGGCCGGGATCCGCACGGCTGGGAAGACGTCATCCAGTCCCCGCCCAGTCGGCTGTGGCAGAGCAGACGAGGGCGCCCGCCAAGTACTGCGCGCCCGCCGTAGGTTAGCCCAGGCTTCTGTACAAGCCGGGCAGGACGACCACTCCGCGTCTTTTGTTGCGGCGGCCGCACGCAACCATCTAGCGCTTGATGGTCTTACCGTTCTCGAATAGCCACCGTTCGACAACGTCATGCCGCGTCAGGTGGTGCTGGTCGGCCCAGCGGTCCAGCAGGAGGGCGTAGCGTTCGTACGCGCTTGCCAGCCAAGCTCCTTCGATTGGCAGCGACGCCCAGCCGCACGTGCGGTTGAGCGACGCGGCGACATTCCGGTCGAGGATGCAGCACCGGTGGTCAGCGCTTCCGCCACCGGCGAAGTATAGGTACTTGGTGAAGAACGCTGGTCCGAGGCCGCTGATCGCGGTCTTGTTGTTCGGGCGTAGTAGGTCGTATGCGGCACGGGGATCCGTGCGGCTGAGTCGAGCTGCCTGTTGGAGCAGTGCCCCGGCCGAATCCAGATCGGCGGCGACCGATGCGATCCGGGCCTTGTTATTGCGTTGGCTGTCTTGGCTTCCCCACGCGAGTGCGTTCCATAAGAGTGTCAGTGCTGCGGCTGGGTCATCGAGGGCTGGTGCTGCAATGTTGAAGATGTCGCTGCGACTGATGCGATCACTCAAGATCGTGTCATCGAGGCCGCGCTTGGTAAGCTCGACCGTCCACCACTCGCGAGTGATCGGGAACCCGTGGCCGTGGATCCAGCGGACCGGATCTAACGCCTGGAGCTCGATAACAACATCAGGAGGCAGGCGGATATCCGCAAGGTCGGTGGCAGCCATGGATTTGATATTGCCAGTTATGCCCGACAAACGAGATCGTTAGTGCAGAAGCCCGCTGCGTCGGTGGCCAGGTCTAACGTGCGCGTCATGGACCGGGACGATGTCGTCGAACGCGGCGACGCTGCCCTACAGGTGGAGCGCCGTTGGCAAAAGGGGATCCAGGACGTCACTGTCCGGTCGGCCACCAGGAGAAACGGCCATCCGGAGGAAGTCCCGGGGCTGCCTCGCGCTCTGCACGATCCGGAAAATCCGCAAGAACACTCCGACCCCCGACGGCTACGGCGGATTAGGCTGCCGCGCCCAACACCGTCTCCAGCGAGGGCCGTCGTCGTGTTCTTCCACAGCAACAGAACCTGCCACAACACAACGACATTTTACGGAAGGGCGGATTCCCGACGATCACGTTGATGGGTGTCGCCAGCTGGGCTTCGATGCGGGCGTTGTTGTGCGGGAACATCAGCGAGTCCATCGAGTCATCAGCTTCGCTGATCTGGAAGGTGTCGGCCAGCACGATGCCGGGGAACGGCTCGTAGTCGTCAGTGTCGGCGGTTTTGCCCGCCAGGGCGTGGTAGGTGGTCTCGATGTTGACCGCGGCGATGTAGTAGGCCAGCAGCATGATCTCGTTGGCGTGCAGCTCGGTTGAGTATTTGCGCTTTAGGTCCTGCGCGGTGATCAGCTCCGATTGCAGCAGGCGGGTGACGAAGGTGCCGGTGCCGGTGAACCCGTCGAGGATGTGCACGCCCTCATCGGTCAGGCCGCGGCCGAAGTGCTGGCGAGACACGATGTCGGTCGCGCGGAGGATGAAGTCAACTATCTCGGTGGGGGTGTAGACGATGCCCAACGCTTCGGCCTGCTTCTTGAAACCGATGCGGAAGAACTTCTCGTAAAGCTCGGCAATGATCGCCTGCTTGCCTTCGGCGCTGCTCACTTCGGCTGCGCGACGGCGCACCGATTCGTAGAACCCTTCGAGTCGGGCGGTTTCGGCTTCCAGTCCGGTGCCGCCGAGCGTGTCGACCATCTTCTGCATGGTGCGCGACACCGGGTTGTGCGAAGCGAAGTCGTGGCCGGCGAATAGGGCATCGAATACCGGCTTGGTGATCAGATGCTGGGCGAGCATGCTCACCGCGTCGGCTTCGGTGATGGAGTCGTTGAGGTTGTCCCGCAGGCCCTGCAGGAAGTGGCCGAACGCTTCGGTGGCCGCCCCGTCCGCGCCGTCGAGGATCGCGGTGATCCGGGTGACCAGAGCTGAGGCGATGTCGGCGACGTCAGCGGCCCACTGCTCCCAGTAGGTGCGGGTGCCGACCTTGTCGACGATGCGGGCATAGATCGCCTCCTGCCACGCCGATAGCGAGAACAGGGCCATCTGCTGTGCACGATCGGCGTCCAGGTCGTCCTGGTCGCTGATGTGGTCGAGAATGGGGCCGATGTGGCCGCCGAGCAGCTTGTTGGTCCCAACACCGCCCTTCTTGTCGGTGTCATTGTTGAGGGCAATCGAGTTGACCATCGCATCGAAGCGTTCATCGTGCGACCGCAGCGCGTTGAGGACCTGCCAGACCACCTTGAACCGCTGGTTGTCGCCGAGTGCGGTCGACGGTTCGACTCCTTGGGGGACCGCGACGGGCAGGATCACGTAGCCGTAGTCCTTGTTGTCGGCTTTGCGCATCACCCGCCCGACTGACTGCACCACGTCCACGACCGAATTGCGCGGGTGCAGAAACAGCACCGCGTCCAACGCAGGAACATCGACGCCTTCGGACAGGCAGCGGGCGTTGGTGAGGATGCGGCATTCGTCTTCGGCGACAACGCCCTTCAGCCACGTCAGCTCGGCGTTGCGTTGGAGGGCGTTGAAGGTGCCGTCGACGTGGTGCACCGCGCAGGTCAAGCCGCGGTTGGTGGCCTCGACGTGTTGGCCATCGTTTTCGTGCTCATCAAGCAGTTGCTGGTAGCGGGTGACCACGATCGGGAACATCTCGGCGACCTGCTTGGAACTTTTGATGTCCCGGGCGAACGCCACTGCGCGGCGCATCGGCACTTCACCGGGAGCGAAGCCGCTGCCGTCGGGTCCGGTTCCGGCGCGTTTGGCCAATCCGTTCCAGCAGCCGACCAGTTTGGAGGCGTCATCAAGGGTCAGCTCCCCGTCGATCGCCGACAGTTGGCGTTGCAGTCCAGGTGCGATCACCGATTCGTCGATGGTCAGCACCAGCACCTTGTAGTCGGTGAGCAGGCCACGCTCCACGGCGTCGCCGAACGACAGCCGGTGAAACTCCGGGCCGTAAATTTCTTCGCTGTCCATCGTCGCCAGCTCGGCCGAATGCGCGGCGGCCTTGTCTTTCACCGCGTCGGTGAAGATGCGCGGTGTGGCCGTCATGTACAGCCGGCGCTGCGCCTTGAGGTAGTCGGCGTCGTGGATGCGCACGAAGTTCGATTCGTCATCGCCGGCCAAGGTGACGCCGGTGGTGCGGTGGGCCTCGTCGCAGATCACCAGGTCGAACTCATCGACCCCGAGCTTCTGCGCCTCCGCCACCACCGACAGGGACTGGTAGGTGGAGAACACCACCGTCAGACCCTTGGCACGCTTGCGGTGCGCCATCTCATCGGCAAGGCGCTGTGGATCGGTGGTGACCGGGATGGGTACGTCGTGGACGTTGTAGTCCTCGACGGTGCGCGAGACCTTGGTGTCCGAGCAGACCGCGAAGGCCCGCAAGTCCAGCTCGGTTTGAGCAGTCCAAGCTCGCAGCGTCTGGCTCAGCAGGGAGATCGACGGAACCAGGAAGAGGATGCGCGCCGCGCCGCCATTGTCGGTGGCGGTGCGTTCAGCGATCTTGAGTGCGGTGAAGGTCTTGCCGGTGCCGCAGGCCATGATCAACTTGCCGCGCTCGTTGCCGGCGGCGAACCCGCGGAACACCGCGTCGATGGCCTGTTCCTGATGCGGTCGCGGCTGGTGTTTCAGCGCCGGCGATAGGTCAACGTGCAGGTCACCGGCGGGCCAGGCGATGTCCCAGTCGATCGGCGATTCGGCGATCTCGGCCATCCCGATGCGCTGCACCGGTTTGGTCTGATCATCCAAGGCGGCCTCGGCGTTCTTGCCCCACCGGTCGGTGGTGGAGATGATCACCCGGTTGGTGAACGCGGTCTTGCCCGATGCGGTGAAAAATGAGTCGATATCACCCTTGGCCAGGGTGTGGGTGGGCTCGTAGAACTTGCACTGAATCGCCGTGTAATCGCCGGTGTCGCGTTCGCGGGCCACCAGGTCGATCCCGGTGTCGGCTTTGCCTGCGCGGCCGGGCCAGTCGACCCAGCGCCATACCGCGTCGTACTGCTGGGCCAGCATCGGGTCCAACTCGAAGTAGCGCACCATCAGCTGCTCGAACTTCGTGCCACGCTCGGAGTTCGACGGCGCCTTGCGGAACGCCTCGATCACCTCGTGAATGGAACCCATGCCTGCGCCTTCAGCTGTCGATAGTTGCGTCTACAGACCTTAGGCAATCGCCCGAGGCCACCTTGCTCGATCACGTCGGATCGGCGGCAAGACCCTCGGCCTGGGGAACCAGTCGGCATGGCGTGGAGTATCCGCGGTGGGGGTGACAGGGCCAGCGGGTAGCTGTCGTTGCCGAGCGACGGAGCGACTGTGGTTGCCGTACCCTGCGATGCCTACCAGGTCGCCCGCAATGACGACGCGGGCTAGCGTTGGGTTATGCCGGTACCCACGGAGCAGAAGGTGACCGCGCTCAGCCGTGACTTCGGCTCGCGGCGTCTCGCGGAGCTACTTGGGGTGGACGCCGCACAGGTCGCGCGGTGGCAGGACGGCGATGCAATCGATGGGGTCAACGCGGAGCGGGTGGACCTTCTCGAAGTCGTTATGGCCCACCTGTTGCAGCTGCATTCGATCGAGAACGCTCAGCGCTGGCTCGTCGGGCTGAACCCCAACCTTGGTGACCGTCGGCCTGCGGATCTCATCCGACGGCGGCGGACCCGCGAAGTGCTCGATGCGATTGCCAATGAGCGGGCCGGGAGTTTCGCCTGAGGCCCGTGGCGTTTTGCCTGCGTCATCGGCGTCATGTGGCGACCTGTGCGCTATTCCTGGCGCCTCCGCGCGGTCGCAACGGTACTCCGTAGGTTTTCGCCCATCGGGCCATGGTGGTGGTGCTGACGCCGCGTTCGCGGGCGAGATCCGGTAGTGGGCGTTCACGGGTGACGGACTTCCGAATGCACTTGGCGGTAAGCGGTCCGTGAGGCGGCGGGCTCGTCTAGTCAACCTGGCCGGGGGCAGTCCCCGGATACCGCGCTGAGGCCGCGTCGATCGTGATCGTGAGTCGTTGGCCGCAGGCACGAGCAAGTCGTTCGAGCAGCTCGAACGTAGGGGTACGGACGCCGGATTCGATGGCGGTAATCGCTGACTGGGTGACGCCCATCTTGCGGGCCAGTTCGACTTGAGTTAGTCCGGCGGCTTCGCGTGCACGGTAGGCGGTTTCGGCCAACTCGATTACCACGCTGGCGGTCGCGTAGGCCTCATCGAAAACGGCCCGATCCTCGGGGGTGAGATCAGCCAGAACCTGCGCGCGACGGTCGGTATAGCTGCTCATCGATTTACTCCTGTCCTGCTCGCAGCGTAGGACGCGGCATTCGGTGCAGCCAATGGCGCCGAGTCAGGTGGCGATCTTGGCCTTATTCCTGGCCGCTCCTCCCCGTGTCCGTAGGGGTACACCATGGGTTTTCGCCCATCGAGCCATCGTTGTCGTGCTGACGCCGCGTTCGCGGGCGAGGTCGGGTAGCGGGCGTTGATGGGTGACGTATTGGGTGTAGAGCCAGTCGGGGTCAACGGTGTGCTTGGTTGCTCGGCCGGGTTTGCGTGTCTCGATCTGGTAGTCGGCGGCCAGGCGCGCGATGGTCTGTCGGCTGACACCAGCCTGGTCGGCGATCTCGGCAAGGCTCAACCCGCAGAGTGCGTACTGCTCGATGAAGGCCTCGCGTGGGTAGGCCTCTTTGGCGCGGCGGTAGGCGTTGAGGTCGGTGGCGGCCGATGGGGTTGGGTGGCAGGTGAGGAGGTAGCGGGCGGTGTCGAGGTCTGTGCCGGCATCTTCGGCGGCGTGGCCGAGGAACAGCCCCTGCTGGATGCCGCGGTGCAGAGCGTCGAGATCGACGTGGTCGGGATTCTGGCCCGGCAGACGTAGGCCCTCCAGGAAGTCTGTGTCTGGCTCGAAATGTACTGGTTCGTCCCGGACCCCCTGCTCGGCAAGGAATTCCAGTGCGACGTGATCGAGCGCGTAGCTGAGCTCGGCGGTGAGGTAGTAGGGGAAGTCGGCGATTTTGGTCCGTAGAGCGGGGCTGATGTTCTCGCTACCGACCGGCATGCTGGAGATGCGTTCTTGCAAATAGGCTCGGGCCACCTGGGCGCGGGCCGGCCCGCGGCTGGTGGCGCCGGTTTCGCGGCAGATGCGCAGCCAGGTGTCGTCGGGCAGCAACTCGCGGTAGTCAAGACGGCGGCGGCGTGAGTAGTTGATCGGGACCGTTGATTGGGCGAGGTGTTCAACCAGGGACAGCAGGGCCTTGCTGATATCGATCCAGTTGGCGTGTTGGTTGAGGAGCTGCAGAGCGCGCGAGACCCCATGGTCGTCGAGTGGGCTGCTTATGCTGCGGGCCAGCGGCGACAGTTTCGTCTTTGTGTCGATGAGCAATACTGCGGCCGAGAGCGCCGGTCGCAGCTGACGCAGATGACTCCCGGGGACGGTCAACCGTAGGGCGACGTTCTGCCAGAGTGAGGTGGGGAGCTTGTCAACCTCGGTGATGCAACCCAATGTTCGGGTCGGGAAAGCCGGCCAGTTGCTGGTGGTGCGGAATCGGAGTTGTTCGCTGGGTTTGAGGCTCGGGCCTAGTGCTGCAAGTTGGGCAGCGCCAGCGATGCCTCCCGTCCACGCCAGGCGCGTAGTGGACGAGTGGGCGCCGCGTGAGCGGATCGCGGTGATCAGCCACCGCAGTGAGTCGCCTGCGGTTTGTACATCTCGTTGGTCGAGAGCCTGTAGTGCGGTGAGGGCGCCCGCGACGGTTACGCTCGCAGCCGTCGGCGCCTGTACAACGAGTGACTTCCTGGGACTCGCCGCCCGTGCGGTCGGCAGTTGTGGATGGTCCAGCTGGTAGGCGGTGAGCAGATCCTTGCCGATGATCGGTTCGAGTTCCGGTGGGCTGGCATAAGTGAGCGCTTTGACGGCGATTGCCCGTATGTCGGCGAGCACCTTGGCTGGTTGTTGCGGATCGTGGGCATAGACACCGCTGGTGACGACATCTGCGGTGATGATGTCGTTGATTCGGCGTTGGGCACGCAGGACGCGATGCTCGTCGTTGTCGAAGGTGAGGACTTCAGCGGTGCTCAGATCCGCTCCGCACCGTTCGGCCCGGGTTGTGCGATTGTCCGCCGGTGCTGCGCAGTGTCCCGGTCGTGGGATGCCGTCAGCGGCTAACTGCCGGATTCGGGGGCGGACACCGCAGGCAGGGCAGGCGTCGGCGAGCAAACACCTGTGTTCGAGGCAGGTAAAGGTCCATCCAAGTCTCCAGGCCAGCTTCCAGCGGCCACCGGACTCGGCCAGGCAATGCGGGCAGTAGCGCGAGCCGGGCCGCGGCCCCCAAGGGAAGGTGGTGTCCAAGCGGGTAGGAGTCTTTATCACCGCTGCCGCTCGGCCGTCGTAGTGCGACAACGTCATTGCCGACAGGACTGTCGAGTTCACCGCGGTGGCCGCATGCAGGGCGGTCTGCTGATTCGGGGTCAGTCTGATCATCCAGCGGGGCACCGAGTGAAGCGCTGGCTCGGTCAGGTGGACCGCTACGCGGAGATCGCCCCAGCTGGTGTGGGTGCGGTGCCCGAGTGCTTCCAGCCAGGAGTCGAGTGCTTCGCCGGCAATCGGATCGACATTGATGGGGATGCGTCGGATGTCGGTCATGACGCTCGCACGCTGACTCGCGTGGTGAGCTTGCCGGCTTGCAGTGCAGACTGCAGTTCCTGGCGGGCCTTCTCTGAGGCTTCGTCGTTTTTCACCCGGTCGAGTAGGTCTCGGGTAAGCCGTTCGGATCCGGTCCGCACGGCGCGTTGGCAGCCCCGGTTGACCAGCGTGATCAGTGATCCGATATGCCCGGTGGATCGGGCATACAGGTAGTCGGAGAGCTCATCGGCCAGCATGCCCGGGTGACTGTCGGCCAGGACAATCCGGCGCTCCAGGGTCAACAGGAGATCACGCCATCGTTTGCGCTCTGCCTTGGTCTTGATGGTGAATGCGTCCATCCCGAGCTTTGTTGTACGCCTGCCTGTTTGGGCGATGATCGCATCCTGGTAGGACGACCCCTCCGAGAACAGCCCGTGCTTGGTCAGCCCAACGCCGATATAGATGATGGTGACCGGGAATTCGTTGGCGATGTATTTGAAGTGGTTGCTGATTTCCACACCTTGGGTGTTGCGCCAGCGCAGGAAGTGCAGGTCGTCGATCATCAACAGGCGGGTTTGGCAGGCCAGTACGCAGTCCAGGGCTCGGTGGGCCAACTGCGCGGCGGTCCCGCGATGGGTGCCGGGGTGGCCGAAGTAGTCGAGCATGGCTCGGTTGAAATCGACCATGCCGGTGTTGCCGGTCAAGCCCACCCGACAGACGGGGATTCGCCGGTGCCCTCCTGGCGTTGCCGATCCGCGTTCGGTGATTTCGCGGCGGTGGAAGTCGCGGGCGAAGGCTAGGGCTGCGGTGGTCTTCCCCAGTCCGGGGTATCCGTCAATGGCGACAGCGCTTTTGGGTTTGTCGCCGGTTTGATGGTTGCTGTCGACGATGTCCCAGAGTTGTTCGTGCAGCTCGGCGAGTTGCGGTGTCCGCAAGGGTCCGAGGTTGGCGTGCCAGGTGCGTCGTTGGGCGTTGTAGTCGATCAGCGCGGCCTCGCCGAGTGCCTTGATCCCTGCCCGGGTCAGCGGTTCGGGACGGGTCAGCACCGGGGCCTCGGCGAAAGCGAAGAATCCTTCGTTGCGCGCCAGCGTGAGATTGTCCAGGTTCGCCGGGTGTGGCGGCGGCTGCACCGAGGCGGTCATGCGTCCTCCCATGCGGTGGCGTAGAAGTCGTCAGGGTCATCGCTGCTGTCGTCGTCTCCGCAGTCGTCCTCGGACGGCGGTTCAACTGGGGGGCGGCCGGTGCCGTCCGCATCCTCCACAGGGGTCTGATCCGGCAGTGCCTGTTGCACGGATGACAGCGCCTGCACCAATTGCTGCGTGCTGCCTGTCGTGGCACAGAGCAATTCGTCTTCGCGGGATTGGCGCAAGGCCAGGCGTCGTTCGGTCGGGGCTTTGCCCAGTCCGAGGTTCCACCGTTCCAGTAGGAGCTCCATCGCGAGCTCGTCATTGGGGTAGGTGTATTTCTTGCGTGCCAGGCTGCGGGCGAAGGCGAGGGCATCGTCGCCAAAGGGCGCTGTGAGCGCTGGTGCGTGCTCCCACATCAGGGTGTGCCACTTTTGATCGCTCGGGTCGCGGAAGTGGACGCAGCTGATGTCGTCGGGATGGCGGTGGACTGGCCATCGCCCACCGGGGTAGGGGCTGCGCTGGCCGCGGTACGGGTCCAAGGATGGCCCGTTGTACCGGCGGCCACCGACCTCGACGCCGTAATGCTGGATGGTGCGCTTCTCGACTGCGAGGAATTCGTAGGCAAGATCGGGGTCTTGCGGGGCCTCGATGTAGCCGGCGCGGGCAAGACCGTGCTCGAACATGGTCGCCGGGGACAGGTCCAATCCTGGAAGTCCTGGCTCGACCAGTCCGTCGTGAGGTCGTCGGTGGTACACCACCGCAATCCACTCTCGGATGATCGCCTCGAGTTCATCGATGTAGAAGTGCGCCTCATGTTCCGGGGCCAGGCCGCGGGAATGGATATCCGGGCCTTTATAGCCGGGGAGGTACTGGAGCAGGTCTTGTCTAATAGTGAGGAAGAACCGTTCGACGGGACCCTTGTCACGCCCCATACGCAATCGTGCGGGTTGGATCGAGATCTGCATGCGCTGGCACACACTCGTCAGGTGCTCGGAGACGTAGATTTTGCCGTGGTCGACAATCAGGCTTTCGGGAACGATCGCCGGCCAAGCGGCGCGAGTGCCGTCACGGTCGATCGCATCGACGTCAAGCAGCACCGATCGAGGGATGCCGTGTTCGGGCCAGGTCGCTTCTTTCGGCCAGCTGGCGGGCGCGTCCGGCGGCCGGTAGCACTGGTATAGCACCATCGCGGCGTCCACCGACTTCGTCGACACCGGTGTCAGGCGCAGGCCGGTGATGCAGCGGGTGTACCAATCCATGCCCACGGTGAGCTCCACTTGGGTCCACCGCAGCGTGAGGGGATCCATCGCGAAGACATCGAGCCTGGTGGTATCCATCAGCAGGTATTCACCTGGCCGGGTCGGTCGCAATTTCCCATAGGTTCCCGGATTACGCTCAGCAATATCCCGGTTTCGTTTGGTGCTGAGCCGAAAGGTCGCGTACTTGGCCTCGAGGACAGTTAAGACGCGAAATGCGCTGGCGCGACTCGGGATTGGTACGACATCGGGACCGTAGCGGGCAATGACACGGGCGTTAGCATGCTTGATAACCGCAGTCTGCGAGGGCCGGGATTGATCGACATGTTCCACCATGACCTCGATGGCGGCCTCGCGCCACCGGTCGTCAACCCTGGGTAGATTGCGAACCCGCACCTGTTTGCTTTGGACAAGCCCTGCCTCCCCGTGCTGCCGGAAGGCGGCCACCATCCGCTGAATGGTGCGCAGTTTGACGCCGAGCTCGGCTGCCTTCGCCTTGTACCTGTCTGTCTGGGGCAGGGCGGGGTCGTACTCCGGCCGGGGCTCGCCCTTTTCGCTCGCTTCTGCGCTGCCAGAGCGGTATCCGGTGAGGACCTCGCGGATATGGGCAGCGCAGTCCCGGATCCGGACGCGTTCCGACTCACTGATCACCGCCAGGATCGTGGCGGCCACATCCTCCAGGCAGTCCGACGACCCGGATTCGTTGGGCTCGTCGTTGGGCTCGTCGTGGCGGTAGGCCAGAAGTGTGCTCAAGGCAATGCGGCGAATCTGCTCGGTACCAACCGTTTTGACGATTGCGCTGTTACCAACGAATCCTGTGCGGATTTCCACGATCTCGATCAGCTCGCCATAAAAGCTCAGTCGGCTGCCCGGGCCGATGCGGAGGCGGCCCATCATGAGTTCGGTCCTTTGCGTAGGACAGCAGTCGATTGCAGAGGTGCATCCAGGTCGGTGGCGATGGCCCCGCACCACAACAGATGACACAGAGCGGACCGCACCAGTGGAACAGGCAGGCCGGCATGGGCTGTTATCGCCTGCTCAATAGTGAGGCCCTCGACGTCGAGGCGGCTCACGGCGTCCAGGACGTCCCTATTGATCCGTCGCTCATCGCGGTAGCCGGCCAGGAACCGAATGTTGTTCAGCTCAACAGGTGGTGGTTCGCTCCACACCTCGTAGTCCCATCCCCGGTCCTCGATGAGGTGGCGCGTCCAGGCCAGGGTGTAAGCGACTTTGGGAACGCCGACGCGATGACGCGGCTTGACGTCGACGACAATCGGGCCGTTTCGGGTACTGAGTAGAAAGTCAGGGATGTGTCGGCGCCGTTTGCCGTCGACATCGGCTTCGATCAGAAATGGTTGGGCCGCAATGGAGGTGACCGCCGGTTCGAAATCGGCGTAGAGCAGCCGTGCCAGTTCCAGGCGGGACTCGTAGATGACATGGTCGTTCTGAGTCTTCGCCCAGTAGGTTCCTGAGTAGTGCTGCTGGCCATACCACCACCGGAAGGTCCGCCACGGGGCCAACGGTGCCGAGAGCACCGCAGCGGCATCCGCCCAATCAGCGGTCTGGATCTGATCGCCTGTGGTCGTACGAAACGAGATCACGGCGGCGCGTCGATCAGCCTGGATAGCCAGCTCAGGCGTGTGTGCGCCCGCCCGACGGGCCGACACAGGCGACCCCGTCTTGACAAGCGCGGTCGGATAAGTTGAACTCATGAAAGTCCCTTCGCATGGGGATTGAGGTGAATGGTGGTACGTGTACCGCTACCGAAGGCCGGGTGCCCGCCCGGCCTTCGGCATTTCTAATGCGTTGTCAGTGCGACAACAACTGGTCAGTCCGGTCTCGTCGGTCCTCCGCTCGCTTCGGCTTGACTATCCGCCAAGGGTTCGCCATACATTGGCGCCCTGACGATTTCGGAGATGGTCGCCGATCTGGCGATTCGTTCGTATCCCAGGTCGATGAGCCTGGCCCCAGCTTCTGACAACGACACGTTCCACTCACGAGCGCACTGATAGGCAGCCTCAGCGGAAGCGCGCGGAAGCCGGAACTCCACACGCATTCTGTCCCGAACTCCAAGCTCTGGGCGATCCATGAGGACTCCCTTCCGCTATTTGCTATTCCCGAATTCGGTGGGCTGCCGGCGTTTCGC
Organism: Mycobacterium sp. P7213; assembly: GCF_900604305.1. Taxonomy (NCBI): domain Bacteria; kingdom Bacillati; phylum Actinomycetota; class Actinomycetes; order Mycobacteriales; family Mycobacteriaceae; genus Mycobacterium; species Mycobacterium sp. P7213. The sequence goes on along the minus strand of NZ_UWOA01000047.1, from coordinate 23,714 downwards.
CGGTGCTATACCGGTATCAAACACCCTGCAGGACAGAAAGTCTCGTCGTTCTGCTGTATAACAACAGGCGCCGTCAATCAGCCTGACACAATTCGTGAACACGCAGACCGTCACGCCGCTGTTTAATTTGCGGCAAAAGCCCTGGACACTCCCGCCGCGATCCGCAGAGTTGTGCAACCCCCAACAGTGACTCCACGGATTGTGACGTTCATCACAATATGAGTCGAGCCGAGGCGGCTGCCGTACGGGGATGTCAACGGACAGCTCGTCGAGGTGTTCCTCCCCGCTTCATAGGTCGTCGACCTCGTCCCGGAGAGCAACCGCAAAGGCTCCTTGATCAGCGCGCCGCCGAGCCAACTGGTCCGGCGTCAGACGTGCGTCAGTAGCATCAAGTACGTCATCGTGACCCTCGTAGGGAGCCAGGTTGATCCTGACTTCGAGGTCGACCGCAGCCAGGATGAGCGCCGGCACAGGCAGTGACGGCTGCCGAGCCCCTGATTCGATACGGGCGACCGTCGACTGCGGCACGCCAGCCAGTTCGGCGAGCTGACGCTGCGGTACACCGATCTGACTCCGGGCCGCCTTCAACAGATTTCCCGCAAACCGCTCGATATGACCAATGCGCGCGGGCCCCATTGTCGCCATACTCCACGAGAGCTAATCGGCTATCGCGTTTTCTCGATACCCCTACCCGCATGACACGAGTTGAGACAGGTGACACGGAGGTGACACCACCGCTGAGAATATGACACGGAGCGTGAGACCCTACAACACGCCTTGGCGTCAGTGCGCCATATTGGTAAACCGCGACAAATGCAGCTGGTGCGCCACCGTCACCGTCTTGGTCGGACCGTTACGGTGCTTGGCCAGGATCAGGTCCGCCTCGCCACCACGCGGGTCGTCGCGTTCAAAAGCATCAGGTCGGTGCAGCAGGATCACCATGTCGGCATCTTGCTCCAAACTGTTATGGACCGAAATCCCCTGCGCCACAAAGTTATGCGTGCCGGGCACCGTCCCATCGAACACGTCGTGTTCGCCGATGCTGGTGATCTCCGCAATGGTGTCCCAGTACACGTCGCTGGTGGCCAGGGCGTGGATGTCGTGGTCTTCGAGCACCGCGGCGGCGCGGTGCAGCCGGTCGCGACTCGGGGCGTGCTTCCACATCGTCGACCCGCAGAACTGGGTGCCCATGGCCGCGGCGAATTCGCGGTGACTCATCTGCTGATCGGCCAGCGCCCGGCGCACCTGGCCCCAGACTTCTTTCGGAACGGTGTCCAGGTTCGGATTGCGTGCCACGCCATGCAGGTGAGCCAGAATCTCCTTGGCCCCCTCGGCTTTGGCGCCCTGGGCCCCCACGTTGTGCAGGAACCGGACCTGGTTCTCGGCACCGTAGATGTGCAGGTGCCAACCGTCGCGATAACCGGCTTTGGTCACCCGCTTGATGCGGCCGAACACCCCGACTCGCGACAGCAGCCGCGCAACATCGTCGATGAGCTGCCGACTGGTCGAGGCGTAGTAGATGCGCGCCTGCTCTAACTTCTCGTCCCAGCGCACCGACCCGTCGGTCGCCCACAAGTGCCGCAGGAACAGCGCCACTTGGTCGTTCGGCAGCGCGAAAACCTCTTGCGGCACGAATTTTTCGTAGCTGCGCTTGCCGAATAGTCCCAGCTTGTCCAGCCACGTCGCGATCGGATTCCGCTTGCCGTGTGTCAGCCGGTACGGCGCCGGCAGGCGCAGCGTGGTCACCCGGGCGGCCGGGTACTCATCGCGGACCGCCGTCACCCCGAAGTGCATGGCCGCGACCGTCACCGCGGTCAGGTTCGCCTCGTCGATCGACGCATAGCGGATGGGTTGATGCTTCACGCACGAACCGTCGCCGATCATGTGGGCCAGCAGGATGACCTCGCAGTCCTCCATCCGGGTCGTCTCAACCGGCTCGGGCACGCGACGCGGGACCGCCAGACGATCTCCGACGTTCAAGTCGCCCAACGCAACCCAACCGTCAAGCGTGAGGAACGGATGGTTGGCGGTGGCCTCGACCTCACGCCCGGACGCCATCCGCAGCTTGAACACCTCGCGGTGGCCGCTGGGGAACACGTTGGTCATCGGCCGGGCCACCATCCGCTGCTGCTCATCCAGCGACCAGACCAGGGGGCGCTCGCCGGTCCGCATGAGCTCAGCCAGGGTGACCTCGGAGCCGTTGTCGGCCCGCAGGATTCGCGTCGCGGCGGTCAGGCAGCCGGATTCGCGGAGGTCTGCCAACATCGGCTTCTTGTCGGTGCGCTGCTCGGGTCCACGGTTGAGCTGGCTCAGCGCGATCACCGGCACTTCGAGCTCCTTGGCCAGCAGCTTGAGGTTCCGGGAGAATTCCGACACCTCCTGCTGGCGCGACTCGACCTTCTTGCCGGAAGTCATCAGCTGCATGTAGTCGACCGCCACCAGTCGCAGGTCGGCCTTCTGCTTGAGCCGGCGTGCTTTGGCGCGGATCTCCATCATGGTCAGGTTGGGCGAATCATCGATGTAGAGCGGCGCCTCGCTGATCTCACTCATCCGCCGCGCGAGCCGGGTCCAGTCGTCGTCTGTCATCCTTCCCGAGCGCATGTCGCCGAGTTTGATCTTGGCTTCAGCGGAGAGCAGTCGCATGACGATCTCGGACTTGCTCATTTCCAGCGAGAAGATGACGCTGGCCATCCGGTTCTTGATCGAGCACGATCGCATGAAGTCCAGGGCCAGCGTGGAGTTGTGGGTAGGCACCATGCCACGGCCGGCCAGGTACAGCCGTGCCGGGTTGTCGACCTGCACGCAGCGCACTGCCACGCTGGGTACCCGCCGCACCGCGGTCAGGCTCAGGGCCGGCGCCAGCAGCGCCGTGCCTCCGTCCGACCGCGCCGGCGTACCGGCCGGGGCAATCCGGTCCAGTCCGCAGCGCAACTGCGCGGTGCTGCGCACACCCGCGGTCGTCGGCCACAGGTGCTCGCCGTCGGCGACGATCACCGTGCCGTCGGAGAACTTCACCTCGTAGCAGGGCCGGCCCAACAGGATGTCCGTGGCGGCCAGCACACGGGTGGGCCGCCCGTCGGCGTCCAGCAGCTCATCACCGACGGCGACATCGCCCATCGTGGTCCAGCCGGCCGGGGTCGGCAACGGGGTGTTGAGCGCCAGCGCCTTCCCCATACCGGGCCGCGCCGCAATGATGATCATCTGTCCCGGGTGCAGCCCGTTGGTCACCTCGTCGAGGTCGGTGAAGCCGGTCGGCACACCGCGCGCGATACCGCCGTGCGAGGCGATCGCGTCGATCTCGTCCATGGTCGGCTGCAGCAGGTCTTCCAGCGGTACGAAGTCCTCGGAGCTGCGCCGTTCGGCCACCTCATAGATCTCGGCCTGGGCCCGGTCGACGATCTCGGCGACATCGGCGCCCTCAGCACCGGCGTATCCGTACTGCACCACTCGGGTACCGGCCTCCACCAGCCGGCGCAGGATCGCCTTCTCCGCGACGATCGTGGCGTAGTAGCCGGCGTTGGCCGCGGTCGGCACCGTGGAGATCAGCGTGTGCAGGTATGGGGCTCCGCCCACCCGGCGCAGCAGGCCGCGGCGGTCCAGCTCGGCCGCCACAGTCACCGCGTCGGCCGGCTCTCCGCGCCCGTAGAGGTCCAGGATCGCGTCGTAGATGTTCTGGTGCACCGGGCGGTAGAAGTCAGCCGGCCGCAGCCGCTCCAGCACGTCGGCGATGGCGTCCTTGCTCAGCAGCATGCCCCCGAGCACCGACTGCTCTGCGGCGAGATCCTGGGGTGGCTGGCGGCCCACGTCCTCGCGTGGCGGCTCCTCAAGCTCAGAATGACCACGGTCGTCGACTACCGCCATGCGCCCCACCTTCTCCACCGGCACACTCGAACGTCTTTTCGACGTTGCTGCCGCAACCTAACAGCGGACACCGACAATCCCGCCCTGCCGTGCCGCGTTGACGGTAGGCGTTGCTGGCGGCCGTACAAAACGGGCTTGTTCACAAAGGTGTGGATTAAGTGTGCACACCTTTCCCGCAATTGTTTGGATCGGTGGGGATGACTTGTGGATTGCCCTTCTAACCCGCGTTATCCCCGCAGGTAGAAGCGGTAGCAAGGGGTGTTTTGATTGTGGAGCACAATCTCTTCGGCGTGTCGTCATTGGTTGCCGTCTTGGGCGTGTTGCCTTGCAGACAGGTAGACGCGATTCCACATCAAAGTAAACGACCCCACCCATGCACACGGGCCTAAAAGTTAGCCAGCGCTAACCTGATGGAACCTCGTCCGAACACAGCAAAGCCCCGGCGGCGCCGATCAGGGCGCTGCCGGGGCTGCTGCGGTATGTGCTAGTTTGCCGCGGCGACGTCGAGGGTGACGTCGACGTTCACGTCGGGGTGCAGGTGCACCGACACCGGGTGGCTGCCGACGGCCTTGATGTGGGCCTTGGGCAGCCGGACGATCCGCCGGTCGAGGTTCGGCCCGCCGGCCTTCTTGATGGCGGCGACCACGTCAGCCGCGGTGACCGAGCCGAACAGCTTGCCCGAGTCGCCGGAGGTCTTCACCGGCAAGGTGACCGTGCCCAGCGCCTGCAAAGCTTCCTTGAGCTCCTTGGCGTGGTCCAGGTCGCGCACCTGCTTGGTCTCGCGGGCCCGACGGATGTCGTCGGCCTGCTTCTGCGCGCCGCGCGTGGCGACGATGGCCAGCCCCCGCGGGAGCAGGAAGTTGCGGCCGTATCCGTCCTTGACCTCGACGGTGTCTCCGGCCGCTCCGAGGTGGTCCACCTCAGCGGTCAAAATGAGCTTCATCGTTTCGTACTTTCTCCAAGATTGAGTGGTCGGCTAGCGCGCCGACGAGGTGAAGGGCAGCAACGCGACCTCGCGGGCGTTCTTCACCGCGAGCGCGACGTCGCGCTGGTGCTGAACGCAGTTGCCGGTCACACGACGGGCGCGGATCTTGCCCCGCTCACTGATGTAGGTGCGCAGCAGCGAGGTGTCCTTGTAGTCGATCACCTGCTTCTTGTTCGAGCAGAATGCGCACTTGCGAGCCTTGATCGGCTTTTCAGGAGCCGGACGCCGCTTGTTGGATTTGGCCATCTACCTATCTCTTTCGTGCTGTGGTTCGTTTGTCTAAAAGGGCGGCTCGTCGTCGGCGCCACCGAAGGAGCCGGACGCCGGAGCACTGCCCCACGGGTCTTCCGCGGCCGGGCCGGACGCGCCCGACGGGCCGGACGGGGCTGACATGCCGCCGCCCCCGCCGAAGCCGCCTCCGCCGCCACCGCGGCTGACCTTGTTGATCTTGGCGGTGGCGTACCGCAACGAGGGGCCGACCTCGTCGACCTCGACCTCGTAGACGGTGCGCTTCTCGCCCTCGCGGGTCTCGAAGGACCGCTGCCGCAGCCGCCCGGTGACGATCACCCGCGATCCGCGGGTGAGGCTCTCGGCCACGTTCTCGGCGGCCTCACGCCAGATGTTGCACCGAAGGAACAGCGCGTCGCCGTCCTTCCACTCATTGCTCTGCCGGTCAAAGACCCGCGGGGTGGACGCCACCGTGAAGTTGGCGACCGCCGCCCCCGAGGGGGTGAACCGCAGATCCGGGTCCGCGGTCAGGTTTCCAACGACGGTGATCGTGGTGTCACCTACAGCCACGGGGCCCTCCTAGGATCGGTGTCAGCGCTTGATGCTGCATTCGCAGCATGAGCCTACGCAACGGCTGCGACAGTCGCCTACGACTTGTCGGTGCGCATCACCTTGGTACGAAGCACCGACTCGTTCAGGCTGAGCTGACGGTCGAGCTCGGACACGGTGGCCGGCTCGGCCTTGACGTCGATGACCGCGTAGATGCCCTCGGCATGCTTGGCGATCTCGTAAGCCAGGCGGCGCTTGCCCCAGATGTCGACCTTGTCCACCGAACCGCCGTCTTTACGGATGACGTTCAGGAACGTCTCCAGGGACGGGGCAACGGTGCGCTCGTCGAGAGTGGGGTCAAGGATGACCATGATTTCGTATGGACGCATGGGAACCTCATCACCTCCTATGGTCGTAGTGCGGCCGTGGAGGTATCCACGGCAGGAGGGTCGCCTGCGTCGGCAACCGGGCTAGGTTACCGGAGGACCGGTCCCGCGGCGAAATTGAGGTACAAGGTCCTCCCGTTCACGCTCGCCCGGCACATGTCGGACTGTGACGGTAGCCTCACCGCCATGTCAGATGTTTCCCTATTAACTTTGCTGCGCGAGCGGGCTTTCCTCTCCCCGGATGAGCCGGCATTCACCTACACCGATTACGACCAGGATTGGGAGGGCGTCGCGGAGACGCTGTCCTGGTCACAGGTCTATCGGCGAGCCCTCAACGTGGCCCGCGAGCTCAAGCAGCACGGCTCGGCCGGGGACCGGGCCGTCATCCTCGCCCCCCAGGGCCTCGGCTACGTCGCGGCCTTCCTCGGTGCCATCCAGGCGGGATTCATCGCGGTGCCCCTGCCGGTGCCGCATCCCGGCGCACATGATGAGCGGGTCAGCGCCGTGCTCACCGACACCGCGCCGTCCGTCGTCCTGACCACCGCCGGGGCCGCCGGCCTGGTCGCCGAGTATGTGCGCGAATCCGGGGCCGACGCCACCGCGACAGTCGTCGCTGTCGACACGCTGGACCTGGACGCCAGTGTCGCCATGGGTGAGCCGCCTGTCGACTCCGGCGGGGTGGCGTACCTGCAGTACACCTCGGGGTCGACCCGGCTTCCGGCCGGGGTGATGGTGTCGCACCGCAACCTTCAGGTGAACTTCCGGCAGTTCATGGCGGGCTACTTCCCGGAGTTCAACGGGGTGGCGCCGCCCGACACCACGATCGTGTCGTGGCTGCCCTTCTACCACGATCTGGGCTTGATCCTGGGCATCATCGCGCCGGTCCTCGGCGGCTACCGGTGCGAGCTGAGCAGCCCCGTGGCGTTCCTGCAACGTCCGGCGCGCTGGATCCAGGCCATGGCCAGCCACACCCGGGCATTTTCTGCGGCGCCGAACTTCGCCTTCGAACTGGCGGTGCGCAAGACCACCGACGAGGACCTGGCCGGCCGCGATCTGGGCGACGTGCTGGGCATCGTCAGCGGCAGCGAACGCGTCCACCCCGCGACTTTGGAGCGCTTTCTCAACCGATTCGCTCCCCACAACTTCCGTGCCCGGGCGCTGCACCCCGCGTATGGGTTGGCCGAGGCCACCCTGTACGTCGCCACGCTCGACGTGGAGTGCGCGCCCCAGACCGTCTACTTCGAATCGGAGAAGTTGACGCGCGGCAGCGCGCAGCGGTGTGAGGCGCCGGACGGTACGCCCCTGCTCACCTACGGTGTGCCGAAGTCGCCGGCGGTGCGCATCGTGGACCCCGAAACCTGCGCCGAGTGCTCGGTGGGAACCGTCGGCGAGATCTGGACGGCCGGCGCCAACGTAGCCGCCGGCTACTGGAACAAGCCGGAACAGACGCGGGAAGTGTTCGCGGCCAGTCTGGTCAGGGCGTCCGAGGGCACCCCGAGCGGCCCCTGGCTGCGGACCGGTGACCTCGGATTCATCTCCGAGGGTGAGCTGTTCATCGTCGGCCGCATGAAGGATCTGCTGATCATCCGCGGGCGCAACCACTACCCCGAGGACATCGAAGCCACCCTCCAAGAGATCAGCGGCGGTCGCGTCGCGGCGATCGCGGTTCCCGTCAACGAGGACGAGACCCTGGTCACCATCATCGAGGTCCGCGATCGTGGCGAATCTCCGGAGGACACCGCCCTGCGACTGGCCACCCTGAAAAACGATGTGCAGGTAGCCATCTCCCAGACCCACGGAGTGACCGTCGCCGATGTCGTGCTGGTCGGGCCGGGATCGATTCCCATCACCACCAGCGGCAAGGTTCGCCGGGCCGCCTGCGTCGAGCAGTACCAGAACCAGCAGTTCACCCGGATGGACCGCTGAGCCGGCCGCGTCCCCGCGATACGACGTCGCCGCATGTGGATAGCCCTGGTAGTGATGGCGGCTGCCACCAGCATCGAGCCGGTGCGCATCGGTCTGACGCTGCTGATGCTGAACCGGCCCCGGCCGGTACTGCAGCTGATGGCGTTCCTGGGCGGCGGCTTCGTCATGGGGACTACCGGCGGTCTGGTGGTGTTGTTCCTCCTGCCGCCCTCGGTCACCGAGTCCTCTGGGCTGACGCTGCCGCGCGTTCAGATCATCGTCGGCGCGCTGGCACTGCTGACCGCCGCGGTTCTCGTGCTCAGGGTGCTGGTCGCCAGTCCACGCCAGACCCGTACGGGTCGTTCCGATTCGGTCCCGGTCGGATTCTCTGCTCGAGCCCAGCGGTTGCTCAAAGGCCGGTCACTGTGGGTGGCGGGAACAGCCGGTTTGGGTATCGCGCTGCCTTCGGTGGACTACCTCGCCGCGATGGCGATCATCGTCGCCTCCGGCGCCGCCACCAGCACGAAGATCGCCGCACTGCTGACCTTCAATGTGTTGGCGTTCGCGCTCGTCGAGATTCCGCTGCTGGCCTACCTGGTGGCACCCGACGCCACCCGGAGGTTCATGGCCGCGCTGCACAACTGGGGTCGGCAACGCCGGCCTGGCCAGGTCGCAGCGCTGCTGGCCGCCGTCGGCGGTGTCTTATGCACTGCCGGTGTCCTGGGATTGTGAGAAGGTGGACGTCGGGTCCGCCCGCGGGCCTGCACGGTTGAAGGGGTTAGCGATGAAACGACTGGTCGCCGGAGCTCTCGCGGTGCTGCTCGCCGGGTCGGCTAGTGGGTTGAGTGCAAGTACCGCGACTGCGGCTCCGGCACGTCCCCTCGATACCCCGGGGATTGCACCGTCGCCGACGCCGCCGCCGGTGGGCGATGCGTCGAATGTGGACGTCGTCTACGCAGTCGGCGGTGCTCGACCACCGGGCATCCCGTGGGCGGACTACACCAAGCGCGCCGGCTCCGGCTATTTCCCAAACAAGAAGCGCGAGATCATCGACTACCCGGCTGGCGCCATGTTCCGGTGGGTGCCCACCATGTTCGCGCCCGACGCCAAGCGCGACAACGTGACCGTGGCCGCCGCTGTCGACGCGGCCACCGACAGCCTGGACGCGATCATTCGCAGCGGGAATGAGCCGGCCGCCGTTGTCGGGTTGTCGCAGGGCACCATGGCGCTGGACAAGGAGCAGGTCCGGCTCGCCAACGACCCCAGTGCGCCGCCGCCACACATGCTGCAGTTCTCGACGTTCGGCTCTCCCATGGGAAAGCACGCTTTCGGGAAGAGCTTTCTCTCCGGACTCTTCCCACCGGGCAGCCGTCTACCACTCGAGGACTACACCATGCCCCCGGAAGTGGAGAGCCAGTATGACTCCAATCGGGTGGTCGCTGCCTACGACGGCATGGCCGACTTCCCGGATCGGCCCGAGAACCTGTGGTCGGTAGCCAATGCGCTCATCGGCGCCGCCATCGTGCACACGCCGGCTGCCTTCACCACGCCCGCCGACGTGCCCGCCCAAAACATCCGGTCCACCGTCAATTCCCGGGGCGCGACGACGACGTCGTACTTCATCCCGATCAATCACCTGCCGCTGACCCTGCCGCTACGCTTCGCCGGCGTACCCGACGACGTGGTCGACCAGCTCGACGCCTTCCTGCAGCCCCAGGTCGACGCCGGCTACTCCCGCAATGACGACCCCGCTACCCGACCCATTTCAGTCCACCCGGCCGGGATGGATGTGGTGCAGGTTCTGGGACCGGAGACCAACAGCGCCGTCGACGACACCGTCGGCAAGCTTCGCAACTTCTTCGGATTCACCGGCTGACCCACGGCCTCAGGCGTCGGCCACCGTCTCGATCACATCGCCGTTGGCGCTGCCCCGTTTCAGAGAGTCGGGCCGGGGTTGTAGCCACGGCCGCGCGGGCCACCAATTGGCCCGTCCCAGCAGCGCCGCCGCGGCGGGCACGGTAATACTGCGCACCACAAAGGTGTCCACAAGGATGCCGGCGCCGATCACGAAGCCGCCCTGCACCACGGCCCCCACACTGGCGAACAGCAGCCCGAACATCGCGGAGGCGAAGATGAGTCCCGCTGCGGTGATCACCGCGCCGGTTGAGCCGACCGTGCGGATGACGCTGGTGCGCACGCCCAGCGACGACTCGTCGCGCAAGCGGGACGCCAGCAGCATGTTGTAGTCGGCGCCCACCGCCACCAGCACCACAAACGCCAAACCTGGCACGCTCCAATGCAGTTGCTGGCCCAATATGACCTGAAAGACCAAGGCACCGAGCCCGATCGCCGACAGGTAGGAGACGATCACCGAGCCCACCAGATAGATCGGTGCGATGACCGAGCGCAGCAGGGCGGTCAGAATCAGCAGCACCACCAGGGTTGTCAGGACAACGATGAGCCGGATATCCCGGTCGTAGTAGTCGCGAATATCGCGCAGTGTGACAGGGTACCCGGAGATCGAGATCGAGGCATCCGCCAGCACGGTATTGGGTTGCGCCGCTTGGGCGGTCGCGAGAATCGTGTTGACCTGGTCCATGGCTTCGGTGCTGAACGGGTCCTCACCGGTTTGGATGAAATACCGCACCGAATGCCCGTCGGGCGAGACGAAGGTGTGGGCCAGTTCCTTGAATTCCTCCGTGGCCAGCACCTGTCGGGGCACATTGAAACCCGCCATGGACGGTTCGGAAGCCTCATGGCCCATGGTCATGAGGAACGCTGACGCGGTGTCGAGGCCCAGTCCCAACTCCTTGGTCTGGTCGACCAGGAGTTGCACCCCGTCGGCCACCTGACGGCCGGCGCTGGCGAGCTCGCTGGTGCCGTTCTGCATCTCGATGACCTTGCGCTGCACCCGACGAGGGCTGTCGAATCCCAGCGCATGCAGAGACTGCGAGGCTGACTGCAAGGAGCGGCTGAGCCCGTTGACCGCCGACGACAGCGTCTGCGAGGGCTGCGCCGACTGCAGCTGGCGAAACAGGCTGGAGATCTCATCGAGAGTGCCTGCGGCGCGGGCGTTCTGCAGCTTGTGGAACTCGGCCCGCGCCGTCCCGCAGATCGGATTGGCGTCGCATGTCGGGCTGGCATCGAGGGACTCGGTGACGGGATCGACCCAGTCGAAGCTGGACGCGAGCCCGGCGAAGGTCACCTGGAGGGCGTCGCCGAGCGCCCGGATACTGTTGACCAGCCTAGTGGCCTGGTCGATTTCACCGAATGTCTTGGTGCCGCCGAACTGCATCTGCAGATACGCCAGCGCATCGACCAGACTTCGCACGCTGCCAAGCGACTGGCTGACCTGGGTGTTCAGATCTTCGAGGCTGTTTGCCAACTTCCGGGATCCCGTGGTCAGCCGGTTGAGGTCGCCGTCGCGCTCAGCGATCAAGCCCGCGGCGTCGCCCAGCTGGCCCCCGACCTCACCGGCTTGGTAAGTGGCCCTGGCCTCTTCGAGCGACTCACCACCCGGCCGGGTAACACCGCGGACGACGGCCACGCCCGGGATCTGGCTGATCCGTTGCGCCATCTGCTCCATATCGGCAAGAGCCCGCGGCGTACGCAGATCGTTGGGAGATTGGACCAGCAGGTACTCAGGGATCGTCTGGTTCACCGAGAAGTGCCGATCCAGCGCCGCATATCCCACTGAGCTGTCAACGGAGTCCGGCAGTTGTTTGCGGTCGTCGTAGTTGAACCGGATCAGCCCGGCGGCACTGCCTAAAGCCAGCAGCAGCGCCAGGCTACCGACCAGATACGTCTTGGGGCGCCGAACGATTCGCACACCGGTACGGCGCCAGAACCGCGCAGCGCGTTCGGGGCGTGGTGCCACCCATCCGCGCGGTCCGGCCAGCGTCAGAATGGCCGGAAGCAACGTCACCGCCGCCAAGAACGCCACCGCGATCCCGATCGCCAGCACCGGGCCGACGGTGGCGAAAACCCCCAGTTTGGCAAAGCCCATCCCCAGCAGGGTGATGGCGACGGTGGCCGCGGATGCGGCAATCACCTTGCCTATCGATGCCAGGGCGCGCTGCACGGCGCGCCGGCAGTCCTCGGCAGTACCGGATCCCATCCGGATGTAGTCGTGATAGCGGCTGACCAGGAAGACGACGTAATCGGTTCCCACACCGGCAATCAAGGCACTGAGCATCACGATGGCCTGGTTGGAGACGGCCATTCCGCTCACCAGTGACGCGGTCGCGACTGCCGCCTGCGCGACCACCATCGATACGCCGATGGTGATCAGGGGCAGCAGCATGGTGAGCGGGTTGCGGTAGATGATGCCCAAAATGAACAGCAGCAGGACACCTATCGCCAGCTCGATCGCGAAACGGTCCCGCGCCCCGGCATCGGTCAGGTCGGCGACCGTGGCCGCTGGGCCGGTGACGTCGGCGGTCAGTGTCGACCCGGCAACGGTCTCCTTGACGATCTCGGCGACGCGGACGTATGCCGCGTAGGCCTCCGGGGTTCCCAAGTCCCCCGCCAGCCCGACCGGCAGGATCCACGCTTTCCCGTCACCGCTGACGAGCACCTCCCGCAGCGCCGGGGTGGTGTGAAAGTCCTGCAGCATCACCACGTCTTCGGTATCAAGACGCAGCCGGTCCACCAACGTGCGGTAAACCTTCTCATCGGCTCGATCCAGGCCCGCCTCATCGGTGAGCAGAACGGTCAGCACGTTCTCCGAGCCGTCCTCGTCAAAGGCGGCGGACACCTTGGCGGCGGCCTGGACCGACGGGGCATCGGCGGGCAGCACAGCAACGGGATGGCGTTGCGCCATCTCGGTCAGCGACGGCGCGAACAGCGGCAGCAGCACGACCAGCAGCGCCCAGAAGCCGATCACCGGCCATGGGCGCCGTACGACGAAGTCGCCTAGCCGGCTGAAGATAGGTTCACCTCCGGCAGTTGCACGGCACTGCGAGTGGGACTGGGCTCATGCGACCTTCTCCCCATGGCCCTGGTCGGCAATGCGCTCAAACACCGACTTCAACAACGCCAGGTAGCGGGCCACCGATTCGTGGGCCTCGGGGTTGTCGGGGAACACCGCGGTGGCAGCGGTCTCCTCCCCGACCCGGATCACATAGAGCGACATCTGATACGAGTACCGGCCGTCGCTGTACACCCCGATGTTCAGGTCGTCCAGGCCCGCGGCGATCAACGCGGACAACGGGGCGGCCCCGGCGTCGAGGAAATTGATGACGGGAAAATTGGGCGGCGGTTTGCCCAAGCTGGGTACCAATTCGCGCACCCGCTGGTAGGGCACATCCGCCAGCGTCCTGCCTGTATCGAAAGAGAGCTGCGCGGCGTTGGCGGCATCCGCAAACGAGGACTCCGCGACGGGAACGGTGATCGGTATCAGCCCGGTGAACCAGCCCAGGGTGAGGTCATCGCCCGGAGATCTCCGGGTATCCCGCGGCGTGAGTCCGTAGAACGTGTCCGTACCGGTGAGTTCCCGGTGAGCCAGACCGCAGCACGCCAGGACACCACCGATGAAACGCGTGCTCGCGTCGGTGCAGGCGGACTCGAAATCGACGGTCTGCTTCTCATCGAGCATGGTGACGGTGACCATGGCCGCGTCACACGGTTGCGCGGGGTCGCCGAGCGGCAGCGGGAAACCGGGCAGGCTGTTGTCGTTGTGTTCGGCGAAGGTTCGCCAGGCCTGGATCTCGGGCGATTCTTCGGTGAGCGCAGAGGTGAACCGGTGCTGACGGATGCAGAACTCGCTGTAATTTCCCGCCGGTGGCAACTCCAGCGGTGCTCCACCGGCGACCAGCGCGTTGTACATGAAGTAGAGCTCCATCAACGTCACGCCGGCGACCGCCGCGTCCACGTGCACGTGATCGATGCTGGCGAAGAAGGTGAAGTGGCTCTTGCCCTGAATGATCCCGAACCGGAAGCAATCCCACTGCAACGGATCGGGCGTCTCGTTCAACAGAGCGCGTACCTGCGGCAACGCCAGTTCCCCGTGATCGACCGGGACGAACTGGATATCGGCCGGGTCGTCTATGACGTGGCGGATGAGGCGTCCGTCGTCGGCGTGCTCGAACCAGCTGCGGTAGGTCTCGTGCCGCCGCACGTGCGCATTGATGATGTAGTCGATGGCCCGCCGGTCGCAACGGCCGGCCATGTCGCAACTGAGCACCATCAAGCGCGAGTAGTCGAGTCCGACGGCCGTCTGGTCGATGTAGCCGCGAATGTGTTGTTCCTGCATGTAACTGGCAGGCACGCTGTTGACCGGCGCCTGTCGCGCCGCGGCCAGCGCAGCAGCCGACGGCTGCCACACGACGGTGGGCCCGGCCTCGGGCTCCCAGTCCGCCAACGTTCCCAACGCCAATGGCCCTACACGCACGTCTGCTCCTCTACTCGTGCTAACAACACTTCGGCTGGCAACTCGGGACAGCGACCGGCCGATTCAAACTACCTACCGCCGCGAGACTCCGCATGTTCTAAGCGTGCGGCCAGCTGCTCGCATACGTGCTGCGACAGGCCACGCACCGTGGTGAGCTGAGCAGGACCGACACGGACCCCGGTCTCGGTTTCGACCCGGGTACGAAACTCCAAGCTGGCCAACGAATCCAGGCCGTATTCGGGCAGCGGCCGGTCCGGATCAACGGTACGGCGCAACAGCAGACTGATCTGATCGGAGACCACACGCTGTATCGAGCCCAACCATTCGTCGGGCGGGAGCTCCTTCAGGCCGGCGAGGAACCGCTGCGCGTCGGGACTGCTTCGGCGCACCGGCCGGAACGCTTCGGCGAACGGGCTGCGGTGTGCCAGCGCCACCAACCACGGTGCACGAGTGATCGGCGCGTATCCAGCGTAGGCGCGGCCATAGCTCAGCAGCGCATGGAAGGCGCGGGCGGCTTCGGCGGAGGTGATCGCAGCCGACATGCCGTCGGCGGAGTCAGCGACACTTCCGGTAGCGGCCCACGGCCCCCAGCCGATCACGGTGGCCGGCAAACCCTGGGCCTGGCGCCAGCGTCCGAATGCGTCCAACCAACTGTCGGCTGCTGCGGCGGCGCCCTGGCCGGGCGATCCGATCAGTGCCGCAGTCGAGGAGAACGCGCAGAACCAGTCCAACGGTTGTGCGGTTGCCTGTTCGCGCAATGACCGGTGCAGGTTCCACGCGCCGTAGACCTTCGGCTCCCAGCAGCGGTCAACCAGGCCACCGGTGGTTTCGGTCAGCGGTGCTTCGCCCTCCGGGGCGACCGCATGCAGGACGCCGCGCACCGCCAGGCCAGACGCCGTCGCCGCCGCCACCAGCCGGTCCGCGGTCTGCGGCTCCGCGATATCGCCGCATTCCACCGCAATGTCGGTGCCCCGTGCGCGCAACCGCTCGATAGCCTGTTGCGCTTGGCGATCCGGTGCCGAATCGCCGTTCAGCACCATGCGGCCACATCCCGCTGCGGCCATCTCCGCAGCCAGGTGCAACCCGGCTCCGCTGGTGCCACCGGTGACGATGTAGGCGCCATCTGCCCGGAAGGGCCGGGTCTGCGCCGGTGGCACCACCGCAACGGTGCTACCGGTCTGGGGCACATCCAGCAAAACCGTTGCCGCGCAGTCATCGCCGCCGGCCAGTCGCAGTGCGGAGGGCGCATCCAGCAAAGGCCGGTGCGTGGTCTTCGGCTGCGGGAGACTGCCGTCAGCCGCCTTTCGGTAGACGGTGCCCAGCAATCGCTGGACCGTTTCTGGATGACTGTGCGCCAGCAACGCCAAGTCGACCACGTGCAGCGACAGGTTGCGACGGAATGGGTACAGGCCCAGCCGGCTGTCACCGTAGACGTCCTGTTTGCCCAGCTCGATGAACCGTCCGCCGAAGTTCAACAGTTCGATTCCAACGCGTTGCGCCACCCCGGACAGCGAGTTGAGCACCACGTCGACGCCGTGGCCAGCTGTGTCGTGGCGTATCCGATCGGCAAACTCAAGACTGCCAGAGTCATAGACGTGCTCAATACCCATGTCGCGCAGCTGTTGTCGCCGCTGCGGGGTATCTGCGGTGGCGAACACCTGACATCCGGCCGCGCGCGCGATCGCGATTGCGGCCTGACCGATTCCGCCGGTCGCGCAATGAATCAGCACCTTGTCCTCTGATGTCACGCGCGCCAGGTCGTGTAGTCCATACCAGGCGGTGGCATATGCGGTCGGCCAGGCGGCGGCTTCGGACACCGGCAGTTCCGCCGGCAGGCTGGCCGCCAGCCGGGCGTCGCAGGTGATGAAGGTGCTCCAACAGCCGTCGGGAGAGATGCCGCCGACGTGGTCACCCACGCGGTGGCCGGTGACATCAGGGCCGACGGCCGTCACCACGCCCGCGAAATCGGCGCCCAGCTGCTGCAGGCCTGCCTCGATCGTGGAGTACTCGACGGGAGCGGCTCCGGCACAGTTGATTCCGGTGACCGCCACCGCAACCTCGATCTGACCGCTGCCCGGCGCCCTCCGCGGGGCGGCGACCGGTTCCCACGACTCGGGGTCAGCGGGGTCGCGGTGTTGCAGGCGCAGACAGTCTTGACCGTGCTGGACCACGGTGGTCCGCCGATCAGCTGGGCCGAGCGGTCCGGGGCGCAGCCGCGCGGTGTACCAGTCGCCGTCACGCCACGCGGTCTCGTCCTCCTGCGACCCGCCCTGAAGTTGCGCCGCAAGCTGCGCGGCCAATGCCTCGTCGTGCTCGGCAGCACTGCCGTCCACATCGATCTGGGTGACCTTCAAGTGCGGATACTCCGAGTCCACCACCCGAATCAGCCCACGCAAGCCCGCTTGCTCCAGGTTGGGCCGATCCTCAGGTCGCACCGCGGCGGCGTCTCGGGTCACCACATACAACCGCGGTGACTCCCCCGGAAGCGCCACCATCTGCCGCACGATGTCCAGCAGGTAGGCCACGAATTCGCGGCCGATCCGCGGGGAGTTGGAATCGTTGAGCGCCGGTGGGGTGACCACAACCACCCCGGTCCGGCCATCAAGCATCCCACTGAGTCCGTCTGCCACGGATCCGCGGTCGATCGGCAGGCAAACCGTGTGGGATTGCGCGCCTTCTCCGTTGAGCACCTCACCGAGGCGGCCGGTCAGCGCATCTGTGCCGTCAGTCATGCTCAACAACAGCCAGTTTCCCGCATCGGTGGCCGCCGCAACCGGTTGATCGCGCCGCTCCCACTCGATGGTCAGGAGGCGCTCATCAAGGGTGCGCTCGGCGGACTCGCTCTCCGAGCGGCCGGCCTGGAATTGCAGACCCTCGACGGTGAGCACCACGTTGCCCGAGACGTCCATCAATTCTAGATCAGCCTCGCAGGCGCCGGCTCGCGCCGCCGTCACCGTGCTCAGGCAGTACCGCACGTCGCGGATCAGCTGATGGCGGCACAGCCTGCGCACACCAACCGGGCGCAGCAGTCCCCCATCACCGGCGCGCGGGACGTCGGGCCGCATGACGACCGACATGATGCACGCTTCGAGTAGGGCCGGATGAACTTCGTAGAGCGCCTGCTCCGGGCGGGCCGTCCCCGGCAGCGCAACTTCGGCCAAGGCCGTGGCACCGATAGTGTGTCCGCTGTCGCCGAACCGGAGCTCGACCAAACCCGAGAATGCCGCGCCGTATTGAATTCCGTGGCGGTCGGCGGTTTTTCGTAGCTCGGCGCCGTCCACCCTGGCCTGGTGCGCGGCCAGCAACGCGGCGATATCGCGAACCGATGGCTGCCGAACGGCCGACTGAGCCTGCAACACCGCGGTTGCGCAATCGACACGGCCGCGGGCTTGGCGGGTATGCACCGCGAAGTCCAGGACCCCGGGCGCCACCACCACCGCCCCCGAAGACACCGATGTCCGGTCGTCGAGGGGCAGCAGCTGTTCGAACCGAACATCGCGAATCTCGGCTGATTCGCCCAGGCCGGCACGGGCGGCGGCCAAGGCCATCTCACAGTAGGCGGCCCCGGGCAGGATGGCCGTGTTGTGAACCCGGTGGTCGTCGAGCAACGGGTGCGCCACAACCCCCACGTCGCCCTGCCAGACGTGGCGTTCGGGTTCCTCCAGCAGGTGGACGTGGGCTCCCAACAACGGGTGTACCGCCCGGACTGCCGCGCCGCGCGGGGTGGTCTCTGCGTCTTCCCGGCTGAGTATCAGCTCGCGGTGGCTCCAGCTCGGCAGCGGCGCTTCCACCAATGTCCCCGACGGGTAGATCGCAGCGAAGTCCACCGCGGTCCCGAGACTGTGCAGGTCAGCGACGAACCCGCGCAAGCCATTCCAGGGCTGGTGTTCACCCGGGGTGACCACCAGTGCAGCGATCGCGATGTCGAGGTTCTTGGCATTCTGCTCGAGGACCTCAGCCAGCCGTGGGTGCGACGCCAGCTCTCCGAAGACCCGGTAGCCGTCCTTGATCGCCGCCTGCACGGCCGCTGCGAACCGCGCCATGTAACGCAGGTTGTCCGCCCAGTACTGCCCGTCGAATGACGGCCGGTCACGGGGCGACCACAAAGTCGCGGAGTAGTACGGGATCTCGGGCTCAGTAGGTTTGAGGTCGGCGAGGGCTAGAGCCATCTCGTTGAGGACCGGCTCGACCTGCGGCGAGTGCGCGGCGACCGCGACCGGCACCTCACGCGCCGGAACTCCCTGTTGCTGCCAGTCGGCCACCAGGCCCCGAACGGTCGCTGCGTCTCCGCCGATGGTCGTCGACTCCGGCGACTCGACCACGGCGAGCACCGCGTCGGACACGTCACGAATGGACAACTCCGACAGCACTTGCTGCGCAGGCAGTTCCACGGTGGCCATGGCGCCGTTGCCGACGATCCGCGACATCAACCGTGACCGTCGGCATACCACGCGCAGCCCGTCCTCCAGGGTCAGTCCGCCGGCTACGACGGCCGCCGCCGCCTCCCCGAGCGAGTACCCGATGACGGCGCCGGGCCGAACCCCGTGGGCCTTTATCGCTTCGGCCAGTGCGACCTGGATGGCGAAGTTCGTCGGCTGCGCTCGTTCGACGTCGGTCGGCGGCAGCTCGGCGGCGATGGCTTCGGCGAGTGAGAAGCCGGCTTCTGCCGCGACGACCGGCTCCATCTGTGCGATCGCGTCCGCGAAAGTCGGTTCTTCGGCGAGCAGTGCCGCCATTGGCGCCCACGGGGGAGTTTGGTCGGAGAACACCCATACCGGACCGCGGCCATTCGCTTCGATAGCAGGCTGGTACGCCAAGTCGTTGCCGGCGATTTCGCGCAGCGCGTCGCTGAGTTCGCCGCAGTTGCTCGCCGACACCGCCGTTCGTACCGGCCGGTGGGATCGCCTTCGCGCCAGCGTGTAGCCGAGATCGGCGAGGCCGGCGGTAGTCATCGCGCTGCCGTGTGCGTCGACCCAGTCCGCCATCCGGGCGGACGTCACCCGCAGCTGGTCTGCTGAGTTCGCCGAAATCGGGAAAAGCAAAGGCGCCTGCCGGCCGTCTTCTGTCCCCGTGTCGGTGGTCGCATCCGGCACCGCCGACACCGGTGGTTGCTCGATGATGACGTGCACGTTGGTGCCCGACCGGCCATGCGAAGAGACCGCGGCCCGACGCGGATGGCCCGCGTTGGTCGGCCATGACGTATTTTCAAGCGGCACAACCAGGTTGGTGTCTATCCCAGCCAGCTGGTCCGGCAGCCGGGTGAAATTCAGATGCCGTGGGATCGTGCCGTGCTGCAGGGCCAGTATCGCCTTCATCAGGCCCAGCGGTCCGGACGCCGACTGGCAGTGCCCGAAGTTGGTTTTGACCGACCCCACGAAGCAGCGCTGGTCGGTGCCGTAGACCTCGGCCAGGCCGGCGTACTCGGTCAGATCCGCAGCCGGGTTTCCCAGACCATGTGCTTCAACCAGCTCCACCGTGGCGGCTTCGACGCCGGCCGCGGCCAATGCGGTCTGATACACCGCGACCTGCGCCGGCTTCGACGGCGCCCCGGCCGTTCCGGTGCCGCCGTCCTGATTGGCGGCACTGCCGCGCAGCACCGCCAGGATGCGGTCGTGATCGCGGATGGCCTCGGGCAATCGCTTGAGAAGCAACACCACGCAGCCTTCACCCGCCACGAATCCGTCGGCGTCGGCGTCGAAGGCCCGGCAACGGCCGGTCGGAGACAATATGCCCTGCTGCGAGCCGGCCACCGACCTGCGGGGGTCGAGCATCACCGATACGCCGCCGGCCAGGGCGAGCTCGCTCTCGCCGACCTGCAGGCTGCGGCATGCCTGGTGAACAGCCATCAGGCCGGAGGAACACGCCGTGTCCACCGTGACCGCCGGCCCGTGCAGTCCCAGGACCTGCGATACCCGGGCGGACGCGAAGCCGGTGCTGGTCGCGGTGAATCCGTACGGTCCCTCGGCGGCGCCGCAATCGGCGGACAGCAACTCATAATCGTTGTGCGTCAGCCCCACGAAGACCCCGGTCTGTGATCGGGTCAAGGTCGCCGGGTCGATTCCGGCATGCTCGACGGCCTCCCACGAGGTCTCCAGCAGCAGGCGGTGTTGCGGGTCGACCGCGATGGCTTCCGGCTCGGTCATGCCGAAGAAGTCGGCATCGAACGCGCCGATGGAGTCCAGGAAGCCGCCCCATCGGGATACCGACCTGCCCGGCTGCCCCGGCTCGGAGCCGTAGTAGGCGTCGACATCCCACCGGTCCGCGGGCACTTCGCCGATGAGGTCGGCACCGCGCAGCAATGCTTCCCAGAACCGTTGCGGAGAATCGATGCCGCCGGGCAGCCGGCAGGCCAGCCCGATAACGGCGATCGGCAGGGCGGACGGGTCGTGAGGAGGGGGAGGAGCGGTAGTCATCGCCCTCGCGAGGTTACAGCACGGTCACGACAAACTTGCGCCTACGTAAACTCAGGTACCAAAAAGAGGCCGCTAAACCACTATTCAAGTCCTCAAGGACGTACCCGCAGTTCACTTTGCGAGGAGGTTCGGATGGGCAGCATCGCGACCAATCCGGCCGCCAGCACGACCAACAGGCCGCCGAGCCCGGCCCGGTCGGCACCGAACAGATCCACGAAGGTGAAGAACAGCGTCGGCGCCAGGAACGTGGCCGCACGCCCGGTGGTGGTGTAGAGCCCGAAGGTCAGGCCTTCCTTTCCGGTGGCGCTCATCTGTAGCAACAAGGTGCGCGCCGAGGACTGGGCCGGTCCGATGAACAGGCACAGCAGCAAGCCGCAGACCCAGAACGTCAGGGGCCCCGACAGTGCCAGCAAAACCAGCCCCACCACGATCATCGACGCCAACGCGCCGAGGATCACCGCCTTGGACCCGATGCGCTCGTCGAGCAGCCCGCCGAGCGCCGCCCCGACCGCGGCCACCGTGCTGGCCGTGACTCCGAACAGCAGCACGTCAGCAGCGGAGATGCCGTACACGTTCACCCCCAGCACCGCCCCGAACGCGACCACCCCGGTAAGGCCGTCCCGGAACACCGCGCTGGCCAACAGGTAGTAGACGATGTTGTGGTCACGGCGCCACTCGGCGACCAGATCGGCCCGAAGCTGCCGGAAGCCCTTCGTGGCGGCGTTCGGCAGGTCATCAGCGGCGGCATCGGCACACGCGTTCGGCCGTGACCGCAGCAACGGCAACGCAAAGACCAAGAACCACACCGCGGTCAGCAGCATCGCCGCGCGTACGTTCACCCCGTCAGCGGTCGGCAGGTGCAGCAGACCGACGTTGGACCCCTCCCCCGCGACGAAGCCCACGTAGACCACCAACAGCAGTGCCACACTGCCCAGGTAACCGGCGGCCAGACCGAAACCGGAAACCCTGCCGGAGTTCTGCGGTACGGTGACCGACCGCAACATCGCGTTGTAGGGGACGGTGGCCAGATCACTGCAGGCGGCCGTCACGGCCAACAGTGCCAAGCCCGGCAACAGGTAACGCGGGTCATCGCGGATCAGGCTCATCGACGCGGTCAACACGGCAACCGTGCCGCTCAACACGATCAACGCCACACGCCGCCGCCGTGGGTCGGTGATCGAGTTGCCGGTCAGTGGAGCCATCAAGGCCACCACGATCCCGGCAATGGCCATTGCCCGGCCCAGCCAGCTGGCCGGCGAGGTGCCGGCGCCCGCCCCGACCGAGGCGGTCAAGTACACCGAGAAAACGAACGTGATGGTGATCGCGTTGAGGCCGGTGGCTCCGCAGTCCCAGAGCGCCCACGCCAACCACGGGGGTTTCCGCACGGGCACAAACCCTATAGCTGTCGCGCACTCACCTGCCCGCCGGTTCCCATTTCGGCCTGGGATCGAAGCCAGGGCAGGGGCGCATCCGGTGCCGCATCGAACACCCCGCCGGCGGGGTCGTCGGCCCACCCGTGGGCGCGCACCAGATCTTGCTGCGGGAGGTAGATCTGCCGAATCACCAATGCGCACAGCACCACCACCGCCACGTCACGTAGCAGCACGGTGGTGGTGAACCACTGCTCAGGGAGACCGCGATCGGCAACGCTGTAGAGGTAGTACATCCGCGGCACCCAGACCAGCGCATCGACGGTCATCCACACCAACAGCAGCCGGCGGTGCGGCAGCGCGAGCACCGCCAGCGGCACCAGCCACAGCGAGAACTGCGGACTCCACACTTTGTTGGTCAACAGGAACGCCGCGACCACCAGAAACGCCAACTGCGCGACGCGCGGCCGCCGCGGCGCCGTCAGCGCGATGTAGCCGATTCCGATGCAGCACAGCGCAAACAACGCGGCGACGACTCCGTTGAGCACCGTCGGGGGCTGCCACATCCCCAGGTCGCCGTCGAAGCCCTGCCAGCCGGTCAATGACCGGAGCACGTTGTAGAGCGAATCCATGTCATCGCCGCGGCGGGAGTTGAGCCGGAAGAACTCGCTCCAGCCCCGCGGCGCGTACAACAGCACCGGCAGATTCACCACCAGCCAGCTGACCGCGGTGGCCACCACGGTGCGTTTGACCTCCCGCAGCCGGCCGGTACGCAGCCCCAGCACCAGCAGCGGGAACAGCAGCAACAGCGGATACAGCTTGGCGGCGGTGCCCAGACCGATCAGCACCCCGGCCGCGGTCGGGCGGCGTCGCGCCCAGGCCAACAGACCGGCCCCGGCGAACGCGGTCGCCAACGCGTCGAAGTTGGTGAAGATCTGGAAGATCACCAGCGGCGAAGCCGCCACCAGCGCCGCGTCCCAGACGCGTCGACCGGCCAGCACAGCGGTGGACCACACCGTCGCCAGCCAAGCCAGGGCCAGACCCAGCGCGACGATGTCGAAGAACACCACTACCTCGGCCACCCCGCTCAACGCCGGGATCTTCACCACCTTGGTGATTGCCGTGTATGTCTTCGCCAAAGCCATCGCCGAGTACTGGTACAGACCGGTCAGCACCGGATATTCCATGTAGCGCACGGCCGGCAGCCCGTCGTAGCGGATCTGTTCCTTGCCCGACGAGTCCTTCTCCACCCAGCTGGACTTGTACGGGAACTTGCCCTGATCCAGCAGCTCCGCGGTGTAGAGCGGCACCACGTCGGAGTAGCACAGCTGGAAGTACGCACGCTCGTTGTCCCAGTTGGCCACCCGCTGGTCGGGACTGCCGCTGCCGGTGCTCTGCAGGCACGCCGACTTGGTGGTCCAGCCCAGCGCCAAGAACAGCACGGCGATCAAAAACATCACCCGCAGCGGCGTCATGAACCTGGTCCGCCCGATCAGCGCGTGCCGGCCGACCGGGCCGCCGATGGTGTTCGACAGCGCATGGCCGACGACATCGGTGCGGCTGGGCAGGTCGCGGTCGTCGGCGCTGCGCAGGTCGGCCGCCAGCCGCCGGGGCGATCGTATGGTG
>NZ_UWOA01000106.1:0-1027 GCF_900604305.1 Mycobacterium sp. P7213 | reverse complement strand
GTGCCATCAACACCGTCGACGATCGGGCCCCGGCCCGCACCACCGGCACCACCCTGGCCGGCGTCACCACCGGCACCGCCGGCACCACCGGCATAACCATCCAGATGCGTGCCATCACCATCGGCACCGTTGGCGCCCTCGCCGCCCTCACCACCAGAGCCACCGGCACCACCAGCACCACCAAGACCCTGCAAGGCTGCGCCGCCCTTACCCGTGCCACCCGCACCACCAGCGCCACCGGCGCCACCATTGGTGCCCGACTCACCAGCACCACCGGCAGTACCGGCCACCGTGGCGTCCGCACCGGCCTGACCGGTGTACCCGACACCACCGGCACCGCCGTCACCACCAGCACCACCCAGGCCATCATCGGCACGCCCGGAACCATCAGCCTTCAGACCACCCAGGCCACCATCACCACCCGCACCACCAGTGCCACCAGCACCACCTTCGACACCCGCGGTCAGCGAGTCAGCCCCGGTGAAGCCGTCACCACCCTTACCGGCGTCACCACCGGCACCCGCGGTGCCATCAACACCGTCGACGATCGGGCCCCGGCCCGCACCACCGGCACCACCCTGGCCGGCGTCACCACCGGCACCGCCGGCACCACCGGCATAACCATCCAGATGCGTGCCATCACCATCGGCACCGTTGGCGCCCTCGCCGCCCTCACCACCAGAGCCACCGGCACCACCAGCACCACCAAGACCCTGCAAGGCCGCGCCGCCCTTACCCGTGCCACCCGCACCACCAGCGCCACCGGCGCCACCATTGGTGCCCGACTCACCAGCACCACCGGCAGTACCGGCCACCGTGGCGTCCGCACCGGCCTGACCGGTGTACCCGGTACCACCGGCACCGCCGTCACCACCAGCACCACCCAGACCATCATCGGCACGCCCGGAACCATCAGCCTTCAGACCACCCAGGCCACCATCACCACCCGCACCACCAGCACCACCGGCGCCGCCTTCGACACCCACACCCGTGGAGTCAGCACCGGTGAAGCCGTCGGTGAAGCCGT
>NZ_UWOA01000058.1:0-26528 GCF_900604305.1 Mycobacterium sp. P7213 | reverse complement strand
CCACCGCCGGTGCCATCAATGCTGCCCGCGACACCATTGGTGCCCAAGAAGCCATCACCGCCGAGACCCCCGTTGCCCCCGACGGTGGCCGCCCCATCCAACCCGTCGGCGCCCTGACCGGTGCCATCGCCGTCGCTGCCACCGGTCCCGCCGGCACCGAAGTCGCCACCGGCACCACCGGCACCACCATTGCCGGCGTCGGGGCGCTCCGCGGTACCAGCCGCACCCGCACCACCCGCGCCTGCGATTCCGGCATTGCCGCCCTCCCCGGCGGCACCGCCGGAACCGGTGATGCCGGCGGCACCGTTGGTGGCACTACCGGCCACACCACCGGCACCACCATTGCCGCCCGCACCACCAGAGCCGGCGTTACCGCCGGCCCCACCATTGCCGTCGCCACCATCAGCGAACGTCCCCGCGGCACCGTCGGCACCGTCGGCACCGGAACCACCAGTACCCCCGGCTGCGCCCTTACCACCTGCGCCACCACTGCCGGCGTTGCCGATAACCGAACCGCCCGAACCACCGGCACCACCGGCACCACCATGGCCGCCGGCGCCGCCGGAGACCCCGGAGCCGCCGACCAGGGTGGCATCCGCACCGACTGCACCCGCAATGCCGTTTCCGCCGACGCCACCTGAGGCGCCGTTGCCGTGCGCGCCACCA
Source organism: Mycobacterium sp. P7213 (assembly GCF_900604305.1). Lineage (NCBI taxonomy): Bacteria > Bacillati > Actinomycetota > Actinomycetes > Mycobacteriales > Mycobacteriaceae > Mycobacterium > Mycobacterium sp. P7213. Next base: position 25,862 of record NZ_UWOA01000058.1, on the reverse strand, counting down.
TCACCACCGACACCACCGTTGCCGCCGGAGGCACCGTCACCAGTGGCCAACAGGCCGGTGCCGTTGCCGCCGGCGCCGCCGACACCGCCGTTGCCGCTGATCCCGACCGGCACCTGCCCGTCGGCACCGGGGCGCCCGGCGTTGCCCCACATCCAGGCCATGAACTTCTCACCCGCAGCCCCGCCAGCACCGACGAGCGTGCCGATCTGTCCGCCGGCGCCACCATCGCCACCATCACCGCCACCGAGGGCGCCATCACCACCGAGACCACCGGCGCCACCATCACCGGCCCAACCGGCATTGCCGCCCACACCACCATGACCGGCAGCACCGAAGTGCCCACCCACACCACCGACACCACCACGGCCGCCGGCGCCACCATCACCGCCCAAACCCCCGGCGCCACCATTGCCGCCCACATCATCGAGGCTCACCCCACCGGCGCCGCCTTCACCGCCGACACCTCCGGTGCCGCCCACGCCACCGGCGCCACCCAAACCACCGATGCCCAGCACGAATCCGGCAGCACCCCCGGCACCACCATTGCCACCCAAGCCACCGACGAGCCCGTCGGCGCCAGCCGTGCCGTTGAGCGCACCCAGCACCCCGTCCAGACCAGCCGCACCGGCCGCACCGACCGCACCCGCGCCCCCGGCACCGCCGGCGCCACCGAAACCCAGCAGGCTGATCACATCACCGCCGGCACCCCCATTACCACCGGCCACCAACGCATCGATCGAGGCACCACCCGCGCCACCGGCACCACCATCACCGAACAGCCAACCGCCCACACCACCGGCGCCACCATCGCCACCCTCGACACCGCTACCGCCGACACCACCATTGCCGAACATGCCCGCAGCGCCACCCACACCACCAGCACCACCAGCAATACCGGCCACACCCTCAGCCCCGGCACCACCATCACCGAACAAAAACCCGCCATCGCCCAGATTGCCGAACCACCCCAACGAACCGAACAGCGACTCGTTAGACCCGGAGAACCCATCGACCCCATTGCCGATCAACTCCCGCCCGAACAAGTCCACCCACGGCTGGTTGATCAGATCCAAAAACTGCTCATTACCAGCAATAAAGTCCTGCGTCAGGGTGTACAGCGGCAGGTACAACTGCTCGTGATAAAACGTCGCCACCGCCAGATCGAACTGCTCAAACACGTCATAAATGAACCCCGCATCGGCCGCACCCGGGTCGGCGAACCACCCCGACCACACCTCGGCAGACGTAGTGCCATCCGACAGTCCCGACCAGAACACCGGATCGAACAAATCCTCAAAATCCGCAGACGCCGTCGGCGCCGGACCAACCCCAAACGCCAAAAACGCCGCCACCACACTCGACGCACCCACCACACGCCGCCGCACCACGCGCCCACCAGACGAACGAACCACGTCGCCGCATACCTGCTGGCCCTTCGATCGACCCATGCGCTTGCTGCTGTGCTGACGAGTCACGTCCTACTTGCTCCCGGATCGGCGTGTCCTCAACCTGAGGATGCGGACAGGCTCCGCTCAGGCGGAAGCTACCGACGAGTAGCGCGGCCCGCCACTCGAAACTGGAGAGAAGTTTCCTGTCGCGGAAAGAGAGCGATCGAAATAGCCCTAGAACGCCAGGTCGCGTTCACAAAGTTGATGAAGTCCATCACAATGGACATAGAAAGTGAACTTAACCATAGGATTGCTAATGGAAACATCGACTTTTCCGACAGGCGCCATCGCCGGCAGCGGCCGATCCCCCGTCGGAACCGTAGCCCGACCAGTTTTTGAGACCTAACCCGGTCGCTCAATCGCGACGCTCGTCTACTTTTGATGCCCTCTGTGCCGTCGCCGGATTTAGGTGGCGCTCCCAAGCCGTCGTCGACGTCTCCGTCGTGTCAGCGGGTTGCCACCATGGTGTGCAGTTCGTCGACGGCCCAGGGTGAAAAGCGCTGGTGATCGCGGTATCCGAGCACCGCGGGGATGGGCCGCTCGAAGCGGCCGAGAAAACCGCCCGAGGCCAGGAACACCGATCCGCTGACCCCAGCAGACAGGTCACTGGCCAGGTAGGCGTACAGCGGCGCGACGTACTCGGCGGGGGCCGGATCCAGCGAAGCCCGCATGCTGATCTCATCCAACAGACCTCTGGCGTTCAGGTCTCGGATGTGTTTCTCATAGTCATCTCCGGTGGACAACCGGGTCTTCGCGCCGGGACAGACGACGTTCGCCCGCACCCCGTAGGGGGCGAGTTCCGCGGCCACCGCCACGGTCAGGCCGTTGATCGCGCCCTTGCCGGCGGGATATCCGGTGCCGCCGTAGTCGCCCAGAAATGCCACCGATCCGCTGTTGACGATCGAGCCGCGGCACTGCTCGACCATGATCGGCGCGGCCGCCCGGCAGGTCTGGAAAGCCGTGCCCAAGTGTGCGTCGAGCAGATCGTGGAACTGCTCGGTGGACACCGACAGGATCGAGGATCCGGGGGGCTCGGCGACGCCGGCGCAGTTGATCAGCACGTCGACGCTGCCGTATTCCTCCCGACAGGCCTGGACCAGCGCCACGGCCGTCGCCTCGACATGCGCCGCACCGGCCAGGCCGACGGCCCGCCCACCCGAACCGGTGATCGCGCCCACCGTCTCTGCCACCGCCTCGGGATCCCGGCCGTTGACCACCACTCCGGCACCGCACGCCGCCAACAGTTCAGCTACCGCCCGGCCGATGCCGCGGCTACCACCGACCACGACGGCGCCCCGCGCGGCGAGCAGGGTCTCGGTCACTCGCCCTTCTGCTTATCCAGAACGGCTGCGACATTGGCCTTCTTGTCCTCGCCCTTGCCCTCGGCGGCGGCCCTGTTGCGCTTGGCAATCACCTTCTCCACCACGGCGTTCAACCCGGATCCACGTGGGAAGCCGACGTAGTGGGTGATGAAGATGGCCATCTCGCGCAGCTCGTCCTCGGTCAGTTCGCCGTTGTGCAGCGCGGCGTTGACCTGGATCTCGGCGAGGTCCTTCTCCCCCACCGCGGTGACCACCGTCAGCGTCATCAGGCGCTTGTCGCGCATGGAAAGCCCCGGCCGGCTCCAGATCCGGCCGAACAGGTGATCGGCGGTGAGCGCAAAGTACTCGCCCGGCATGTCGGGCATGTCCCAGGCGTAGACCTCGTTCATCTTGGCCAGCCCGGTACGGCGCAGTTCGTCCATCTGATCTCTCCTAGTCCTTGGAGTGCGGCACACCCAGACCGGCGGCGAGTTCGGCGAGCGCCACCTGGGCAAGCGGAAGGTCGACGCCGGTGGTCTGTCCCAATCCCAGTGCCAGGCTGAGGTCTTTCTCGCCGAGTCCCCGGGTGTGAGTAAAGGCGTTGTAGAGGAAGTGGTCCGCCGGAAGCGGTGCGGTCGAGTCCAGCAGCATGATCGCGCCGGGTCCACCGGTGAGCGCATCGGTGTGACGCACCACCCGGCCCAGCGCCTGCAGATCGAGTCCGGCCGCCTCGGCCAATTTCATCGCTTCACCGGCCGCTGCGTAGGCAGTGAACGTCAACATGTTGCGCGCCAGCTTCATCCGCGTTCCGGCACCGGGCGCCCCGGCATGGATCACCAACGACGCCCACTGCTTGAATGCCGGCTTGATCTGCTCGTAGACCGCGCGATCGGCACCGACCATGGTTGCCAGGTCGCCTTTCTCGGCCGCACCCGCACCACCGCTGACCGGTGCGTCGATGACATGAATGCCCTGCGGCTTCAGTTCCTCGGCCAGCTCAGCGGCCGTGGTGTCGGCGATTGTCGAGTGGATCGCGATGACGGCACCCGGCTTCACCGCGGGCACCAGTTCGGCGACCACTTGCCGGACTTGGGCGTCGTCGAGCACCGTGATGCTGATGATGTCGGCGTTCGCCCCGACTTCCGCGACGCTGCCGGCGACCCTGGCTCCGGCCTCGGCCAGTGGCGTCATCGCCTCGGTCCGCAGGTCGAATATCGTGACGCCACCGGGCCAGTCGACCAAACGCTTGGCCATCGGTGCACCCATGTTGCCGAGGCCGATGTAGCCAAGGCGCGGCTGTTGTTCCGGGCTGCTCATGAGCGGATGATCTGTCCGCCGTCAACGTTGAAGATCTGGCCGGTGATCCACGACGCCTGGTCCGAGAGCAGGAACAGACACATCGGGACGAGGTCCTCCGGCGTACCCATCCGGGCCAGCGGCAGCTGCTGGACCATCTGTTTCACGATGGCCTGCGGGGTGGTGACCCGGTTGGCCTCGGTGTCGATCGGGCCGGGTGCGATCGCGTTGATCCGGATGTTGCGCCAGCCCAGCTCACGGGAGAGCTGCTGAGTCAGACCGTTAACCCCGACCTTGGCCAGACCGTAGAAGTTCGAGTACACCCATGCCGCGGTGGAGGACTGGTTGACGATCGCACCGCCGCCCCGCTTGGCCATCTGCTCGTAGACGACCCGCGTGCAGATCAGTGCGCCGTTCAGGTTCACCCGCATGAAGTTCTCGTAGTAGTCCCACGGCACGGTAAGCAGGCCGTCGAGCTTCATCCCGCCGAAGATCGCGGCATTGTTGACCAGGTAGTCGATTCCGCCGAACTCGGCCACGGCCGCAGCCGCCATTGCGTGCGCCGACTCCAGGTCTGAGACATCGACGCGCACCGCGATCGCCTTGCCGCCATCGGCGACGATCTGGTCGGCCACCGTCTTCGCGCCGTCGATGTTGATGTCAGCGACCACTACCGCGGCACCGTCGGCGGCGAGGGCCTGGGCGTAGGCCTGCCCGATTCCGCCACCGGAGCCGGTGACGATAGCCACCTTGTCGTCGAATTGACCCATCTGCTTGTTCTCCTTGATCCGGTGTTGGTCGTTAGTTCGCTGCTGTCGCAATGGCTTTGGTTTCGAGGTACTCCTCGAACCCGGCGATGCCCATCTCGCGGCCATTGCCGGACTGCTTGTACCCGCCGAACGGCATGTCCGCGGAGTACCAGACCCCACCGTTGACGTTGACGGTGCCGGCCCGCAGTCGGGCCGCCACTCCCGCCGCCCGCTCGGCGTCGGCGCCGTAGACGGTGGCGGACAACCCGTAGGGCGAGTCGTTGGCGATGCGCACCGCGTCGTCGTCGCCGTCATGCGCGATCACGGTGAGCACGGGGCCGAAGATCTCTTCGCGGGCCACCCGCGCCTCGTTGGTCAGCCCAGCGATCACGGTGGGTTCGATGAAGAAGCCGGCGGGCTGGTCCGCGGGGCGACCGCCGCCGCAGGCGAAGTTGCCGCCCTCGGTGATCGCGAGATCCAGGTAGCTCTGCACCCGGTCGCGCTGGCGAGCCGAGATCACCGGGCCGCAGATGGTGCCGGGCTTGGACGGGTCCCCGGCCTTGATCGAGCCCATGGTGCCGGCCGCGATGGCGACCGCTTCGTCGTAGCGGGCCCGGGGCACCACCAGTCGCGTGGTGATCGCGCAGCCCTGCCCGGCGTGCAGGCAGACCGAGAATCCGGCGACCGAGCAGGCCGCGGCCAGGTCGGCATCGTCGAGCACCAGGAAGGCGGATTTTCCACCCAACTCCAGGAACACCTTCTTGATGGTGGCAGCGGCGTCGGCCATCACGCTACGACCGGTGGCGGTCGATCCGGTGAACGAAACCAAGTCCACCCGTGGGTCTTTGGCGAGCGTGGCACCCAGCGCGTGGTCGGTCGAGGTGACGATGTTGACCACGCCCGGCGGAATGTCGGTCTTCTCCGCGATCAGCTCTCCGAGCACCGCGGCGACCCACGGAGTATCGGGGGCGGGTTTGAGCACGACGGTGTTGCCCGCGGCCAGCGCCGGGCCCAGCTTGGCCAGGTTGATCTGGTGCGGGAAGTTCCACGGGGTGATGGCGCCGACGACGCCCACCGCCTCGCGCACCACGGAGCGTCGCGTGGGGATGCCCATCGGCGCGGCCTGGCCGAGATCCTGTGTCCACTCGTAGTTTTCGGCGGTGTCCGCGGCGAAACTGAGGTCGTTGATCGGCCCTTCCAACTGCGCGCCGGCGGTCAGCATCCGGGGCGCGCCCACGTCGGCGATCGTCAGATCGCGAAGCTCCTCGACATGCTCGAGCATCGCGTCTCGCAACTGACGTACGCAGCGCACCCGCAGTTCGGTGTTGGTCGACCAGTCGGTCTCGTCGAATGCCCGGCGCGCTGCGCCGATCGCGCGATCCATGTCGGCGGCGTCGGCATTGGCCGCCTCACCGAGCACCTCTTCGGTGGCCGGGTTGATTGTGGCGAAGCCGCCGGCTCCGCCCGAGGTCAGCTTGCCGTCGATAAGCAGCCGGCTCACGCCGTCAGCCAGTAGCGCCATCGTCTCACTCCCGCAGCTTGGTCGCAGTCCCCCTTGAAGAAACACTGCGAAAATGGACACATGTCCGTTATCACCGGCTCGAACCCTAGACCCAGAGTTGGCGCCCCCGCAACCCTCTTGGCCTGAAACCGTTGTTTCCCAGGGGACTTGCCTAACAAATCCACCTTCAGCTACGTTGGACACGTGTCCAGCGAATCGGTGGCGGCAGTCACATCGACGAACGCTGCCTTTCCCGACCCCGCAACTCCTGGCGCCACACCCGCTCCCCGGAACCGGCGCCAGGAGGAGACCTTCCGCAAGGTGTTGCGCGCGGGCGTCGAAATGCTGCGGGAGAAGTCCTACGCAGACCTGACCGTGCGCGCCGTCGCTGCGCGAGCCAAGGTCGCCCCGGCGACCGCCTACACCTACTTCTCCTCCAAGAACCATCTGATCGCCGAGGTGTATCTGGACCTGGTTCGTCAGGTCCCGTACTTCACCGACGTCAACGAGCCGATGCCGAGTCGGGTCAACCAGGCGCTGCGGCACCTGGCACTGGTGGTCGCCGACGAGCCCGAGGTCGCGGCGGCCTGCACGGCGGCACTGCTCAGCGGCAACAGCGACCCAGCGGTCCGCACGGTGCGCGACCGGATCGGCGCGGAGATCCACCGCCGCATCGTCTCGGCGTTCGGCCCGGACGCGGACCCCCAGAAGGTCTCTGCCCTGGAGATGACCTTCTTCGGCGCTCTGGTCAACGCCGGCAGCGGCGCTTTCACCTACCACCAGATCACCGATCGGCTGGCCTACGTCGTCAGCCTGATCCTCGAATCAGGAGCACCACGATGAGCCTGCAAACGGAGACTTCCAAGCCACCGGTCCTCAACCCCTACGACTACGACTTCCACGAGGACCCGTTCCCCTACTACCGGCGGCTGCGCGACGAGGCCCCGGTGTACCGCAACGAAGAGCTCGATTTCTGGGCGATCTCACGTCACCAGGACGTGCTGCACGGGTTCCGCAACAGCGAAGCGCTGTCCAACCGGGACGGGGTATCGCTGGACCCCGTCTCCCGCGGCCCCCATGCCCAGCTGGTGATGTCGTTCTTGGCGATGGACGATCCGCAGCACCTGCGGCTTCGCACCCTGGTATCCAAGGGCTTCACCCCGCGCCGGATCCGCGAGCTCGAACCCCAGGTGGTTCGGCTGGCGCGCCAGCATCTGGACAACGCGATCCAACCGGGCTCCGACGGCACCTGCTCGTTCGACTTCATCAATGACTTCGCCGGCAAGCTGCCGATGGACGTCATCTCCGAGCTGATGGGTGTGCCGGAGGCCGACCGGGCCCGCATCCGGGAGCTCGCCGACGGGGTGCTGCACCGCGAAGACGGGGTGACCGATGTGCCCCAGTCGGCGATCCAGGCGTCGGTAGATCTGATGACCTACTACAACGCGATGATCGCCGACTTCAAGAAGAACCCGGCAGACAACCTCACGTCCGCACTGCTGGAGACCGAGGTCGACGGCGACCGGCTTGGCGACCAGGAGATCCTGGCGTTCTTGTTCTTGATGGTGATCGCCGGCAACGAGACCACCACCAAGCTGCTCGGCAGCTCCGTCTACTGGGGCCATCGCAACCGCGACCAGCTGACGTCGGTGTTCGCCGACCGCTCCCGGATCCCGCTGTGGGTCGAGGAGACCCTGCGCTACGACACCCCGAGCCAGATCCTGGCCCGCACCGTCGCGGAGGACTACACGCTGCACGGCACCACCATTCCGGCCGACTCGGTGGTGCTGTTGTTGCCCGGTTCCGGAAACCGTGACGAGCGGGTCTTCGACGACCCCGACGCCTTCCGGATCGGACGCGACATCGGTTCCAAGCTGCTCAGTTTCGGCAGCGGCGCCCACTTCTGCCTCGGCGCACATCTGGCCCGGATGGAGGCCCGGGTGGCGCTCGACGAACTTTTCAGCCGGATCAGCGACTACCAGGTCGACGAGGCCAACGCCGTGCGGGTGCATTCATCCAACGTGCGCGGCTTCGCCGACCTCCCGATCACCGTCAAGGAGGCATAAATGCCACGTTTCGACCCGTCCCCGGACCGGCGGCCCGCCATCGTCACTGGCGCATCCTCCGGTATCGGCGCCGCCACCGCAGAAGAATTGGCGCGCCGCGGATTCCCCGTCGCACTCGGTGCCCGACGTACCGACAAACTCGCCGACCTGGTCAGCAAGATCCGGGACAACGGCGGCGAGGCGGTCGCGTTCCCGCTCGACGTCACCGACGCCGACTCCGTGAAATCCTTTGTGGCGTCCAGCATCGATGCGTTGGGCGAGATCGAGTTGCTGGTCTCCGGTGCCGGCGACATGTTCCCCGGACGCATTCACGAGCTGCCCACCGAGGCGTTCAACGACCAGATCCAGGTACATCTGATCGGCGCCAACCGGCTGGCCACCGCGGTGCTGCCGGACATGGTCGCCCGCCAACGCGGCGACGTGATCTTCGTCGGCTCCGACGTGGCATTGCAGCAGCGTCCGCACATGGGCGCCTACGGCGCGGCCAAGGCCGCGCTGGTCGCGATGGTGCACAACCTGCGGATGGAGTTGGAGGGCACCGGAGTACGCGCTTCCATCGTCCACCCCGGTCCGACCCTGACCGAGATGGGCTGGAAGCTGTCCGCCGAGCAGGTGGGTCCGATGCTCGAGGACTGGGCCAAGTGGGGCCAGGCTCGGCACAGCTACTTCCTTCGGCCGCAAGACCTGGCTCGCGCCATCGCATTCGTCGCCGAAACTCCGCGCGGCGCGCACATCGTCGACATGGAGGTGCAGCCGGAGGCCCCGCTGCGCGACACCGACTCCGATCGCCAGAACCTGCAACTGGGCGAGGAAGGAATGCCGAAATGAGCCGCGACATCGACGATGCCGCCAGCGGAGCTCGCGTAGCTGGCGGAGGAGGAGTGGCGCCAATGGCGCTAGCCACTGAGGTTCCCCGGGTCTCCGGGGGCGAGGCCGAGCACGGCCACCTCGAAGAATTCCGCACCGACCCGATCGCGTTGATGCAGCGCGTGCGCGACGAATGCGGCGACGTCGGCTGGTTCGACCTGGCCGGGCGCAAGGTGGTGCTGCTGACCGGCGCCGAAGCCAACGAGTTCTTCTTCCGCTCCACCGACGACGAGCTCGACCAAGCCGCGGCCTACCCGTTCATGACCCCGATCTTCGGCAACGGCGTCGTGTTCGACGCTCCGCCGGAGCGACGCGCGGAGATGTTGCACAACACCGCACTTCGCGGCGAACACATGAAGCGTCACGCCAGCACCATCGAGCACGAAGTACGCCAGATGATCGCCGACTGGGGCGACGAGGGTGAAATCGACCTGCTGGAGTTCTTCGCCGAGCTGACCATCTACACCTCGACCGCGTGCCTGATCGGACGGAAGTTCCGCGAAGAACTCGACAACCGATTCGCCCAGCTGTACTACGAACTGGAGAACGGCACCGACCCGCTGTGCTACGTCGACCCGTACCTGCCGATCGAGAGCTTCCGTCGCCGCGACGAGGCCCGCGTCAAGCTGGTCGAACTGGTGCAGGGCATCATGAACGGCCGACTGGCCAACCCGGAGTCCGACAAGAAGCGCCGGGACATGATCGACGTCATGGTGTCGATCCCGGACGAGAACGGCAACCCGCGGTTCTCCGCCGACGAGATCACCGGGATCATCATCTCGATGATGTTCGCCGGGCATCACACCAGCTCGGGAACCAGCGCATGGACGCTGATCGAGATGCTGCGCCACCCGGAGGCTCACGCCGCGGTGATCAAAGAACTGGACGAGCTGTACGCCGACGGTGGCGAGGTGAGTTTCCATGCGCTGCGCCAGATTCCGAACCTAGAGAACGTGCTCAAAGAGACCCTGCGCATGCATCCGCCGCTGATAATTCTGATGCGGGTTGCCAAGGGCGAGTTCGAGGTCTGCGGCTACCCGATCCACGAAGGCGACATGGTGGCGGCTTCGCCGGCGGTCTCCAACCGGATTCCGGAGAACTTCCCCGAGCCCAACGACTTCGTGCCGGAGCGCTACAACGAACCGCGCGAAGAAGACGTCATCCACCGCTGGACGTGGATCCCGTTCGGGGCCGGTCGGCACCGCTGCGTGGGGGCGGCTTTCGCCACCATGCAGATCAAGGCGATCTTCTCGGTTCTGCTGCGCGAGTACGAGTTCGAGATGTCACAGCCGCCGGAGACCTACCGCAACGACCATTCCAAGATGGTGGTGCAACTGGCCCGCCCGGCCAAGGTGCGCTACCGCCGGCGCAGCAAGTAGAAGCCGAGGGAGCGCTGAAATGGGTAGCTACACAGTGAAGGTGGACCTGGACCTGTGCCAGGGCCACGCGATGTGCGAACTGGAGGCGCCCGACTACTTCCAGGTGCCCAAGCACGGCAAAGTCGAGATTCTCGACTCCGAACCACCCGACTCCGACCGCCGCCAGATCCAGGCAGCCGTACGGTCTTGTCCCACCCGAGCGTTGTCCATTGAAGAGAAACAGGATTGAACTATGCCCTCTTTTTCCCGCGAACAGCTCGACAACTGGGTCGAGCGCTGGTTGCAGGCCAACCGCGACGCCGAAGCGGCCGGCGACTGGCGACCGCTGGCCGACTTCTACGCCGATGACGCCACCTACGGCTGGAACATCGGCCCGAAAGAGGACGTCATGTGCGTCGGGATCGACGAGATCCGCGACATCGCACTGGGTCTGGAGATGGAAGGGCTGGACAACTGGCAGTACCCCTACCAAAAGGTGCTCATCGACGACAAGCAGGGCGAGATCGTCGGCTTCTGGAAGCAGGTCGCGACCGACGCCGACGGTGCCCAGTCGGAGATCTACGGCATCGGCGGCAGCTGGTTTCGACTGAACGCCGAGGCCAAGATCGAGTGGCAGCGTGACTTCTTCGACTTCGGTCACGTCCAGAAGCTCTACCTGGATCTGATGACCGCCGGCAAGCTCTCCAGCGGAATGCAGAAGCGCATCGAGCGCAGCCTGGCCGGCGAGAAGCTCCCCGGCTACTACCCGCTGGGCAAGTCTCCGGTTCCCCTCTGGTAGAACACAACTCACTTCCAGGAGAACTCGTGGCCATACGCGTCGCCCTGATCGGCACCGGCAATGCCGGGCGCATCGCCCTGCGCGGGCTGATCACCAATCCCGCCTATGAGCTCACCGGCGTGTGGGTCTCGACAGCAGCCAAGGTGGGCCAAGATGCCGGCGAGCTCGCCGGTCTCGACGTCCACACCGGCATCGCCGCCACCGACGACTTCGAGGCGATCATCGCCGCCTTGCCCGAGGCCGCGGTCTACTGCGCGATGGGCGACACCCGGCTGCCCAACGCGCTCAAGGACGTCTGCCGACTGTTGGCCGCCGGCATCAACGTCATTGGGACCGCCCCGGGCGTGCTGCAATATCCCTGGGGCGTCATCCCGGATAAGTTCATCGCGCCTATCGAAGACGCGGCCCGACAGGGCAATTCGACGGTCTACGTCAACGGTGTCGATCCCGGCTTCGTGACTGATCTGGTGCCGCTGGCATTCGCCAGCACCTGCGAGCGCATCGAGCAGATCCGCTGCCTGGAGATCGCCGACTACGCGACCTACGACGGGGCCGAAGTCATGTTCGACGTGATGGGCTTCGGTAATTCCCTCGACGAGGTGCCGATGCTGTTGCAGCCCGGCATCTTGAGCATCGCGTGGGGTGCGACGATCCGCGAGCTGGCCGCCGGCCTGGGGGTGACGTTGGATGCCATCACCGACGCCAGCGAACGCGAACCCGCCCCGGAGGCCTTCGATATCGCCGCCGGACATATCCCCCAGGGCGGTGTCGCCGCACTCAAATTCGAGATCAACGGCATCGTCGACGGCAAGCCGCTGATCGTGGTCGAGCACGTCACCCGGCTGCGCAGCGACCTGCGGCCGGACTGGGCGCAGCCGGCACAGCCGGGTGGCTCCTATCGGCTGGAGATCACCGGCGAACCGTCCTACGCCGTCGATATCTGCCCGACCAGCCGGCACGGTGATCACAACTACGCCGCGATCGCCGTTGGTGTGGGCCGTGTCGTCAACGCGATTCCTGCCGTGGTCGCAGCACCGGCGGGCATCGTCACGACCCTCGATCTGCCGTTGGTCGGCGCGCCTGCCGTCATCGCGGGAACCGGCGACTGAGGCACCGAAGACAACCACCATTGGACTGAAAGGCGGAATGCGGATGGGGCGTGTAGACGGAAAGGTAGCTCTGATCAGCGGGGGCGCACGCGGCATGGGCGCGGCGGACGCCCGGATGTTGGTCGGCGAGGGCGCCAAAGTGGTCATCGGCGACGTGCTGGACACCGAAGGCGCAGCGCTCGCGGCGGAACTCGGTGACGCCGCGCGGTATGTGCATCTCGACGTCCGGGACCCGGAGCAGTGGACTGCCGCGGTGACAACCGCGGTTGAGACGTTCGGGAAGCTGAACGTATTGGTCAACAATGCCGGGACCGTCGCGCTGGGGCCGCTGCGCAAGTTCGATCTGGACCAGTGGCACAACGTCATCGACGTGAACCTCAACGGCACATTCCTGGGAATGCGGGCCTCCATCGATTCGATGATCGCCGCCGGCGGCGGGTCCATCATCAATGTGTCATCGATCGAGGGTCTGCGCGGGGCCCCGATGGTGCACCCCTACGTGGCCTCGAAATGGGCGGTGCGCGGACTGACGAAATCCGCCGCTCTCGAACTGGCGCGCCACAACATTCGGGTCAACTCGCTGCACCCCGGTTTCATCCGTACCCCGATGACCGAGCATCTACCCGAGGACATGGTGACGATCCCGCTGGGCCGGCCCGGCACATCCGAGGAAGTCGCCACCTTTGTGGTGTTTTTGGCCAGTGACGAGTCCTCCTACGCCACGGGCTCGGAGTTCGTCATGGACGGCGGTCTGGTCACCGATGTTCCGCACAAGACCGGTTGACACCTGGTCATACACCTAGCCATCATGTGTATGTCCGAGCGAGGTTCGTGTTCCAGCGACAACCAAAGGTGTTCGTCTTGACATCAACGCAATCAGCTTGTCCGTTCGGTTCAGGTTTCGACTTCACCGACCCGGATGTCCTGCTGCACGGCATGCCGATCACGGAGTTCGCCGAGCTGCGCAAGACGGCACCGGTCTGGTGGAACGAACAGCCGTCGCACAGCAACATCTTTGACGACGGCGGCTACTGGGTCATCAGCAAACACCAACACATCAAAGAGATCTCACGCGACAACGACGTGTGGTCGACCAATGCCAAGGGTGCGGTCATGCGGCTGCCCGACGGCATCACCGCCGACCAGTTGGACTTGACCAAAGCGTTGTTGATCAACCACGACCCGCCCGAGCACACTCGGCTGCGCAAGTTGGTGTCGCGGCTGTTCACGCCGCGGTCCGTCGCTGCGCTGGAGGAGAAACTGGCCCAGTCGGCCCGCGAGATCGTCGCCGCGGCGGCCGAGAAGGACAGCGGCAATTTCGTCGACGACATCGCGATGCGACTACCGCTGCTGGCGATCGCCGACCTGCTCGGGGTTCCCGAGGCCGATCGGGAGAAGCTGTTTCACTGGACCAACTCGATCATGAACACCGATGACCCGGATTTCGACTCCGATCCGGCGATGGCCAACGCCGAGTTGATGGGCTATGCCTACACCATGGCCGAGCAGCGGCGGCGCTGCCCGGCCGACGACATCGTCACCCGCCTCGTCCAGGCTGACATCGACGGCGAATCGCTCGGCGAAACCGAGTTCGCGTTCTTCGTCATCCTGCTGGCGGTGGCGGGCAACGAGACCACCCGCAACGCCATGACGCACGGCATCAACGCGTTCGCGGAGAACCCCGATCAGTGGGAGCTCTACAAGCGGCAGCGGCCCGAGACCGCTGTCGACGAGATCGTGCGCTGGGCAACCCCGGTGCACTGCTTCCAGCGCACCGCCAAGGTCGACACCGAGATCGGCGGGGTGGCCATCGGCAAAGGGCAGCGGGTCGGGTTGTTCTACAGCTCGGCCAACTACGACGAAGAGGTCTTCGACCGGCCGTTCAGTTTCGACATCCTGCGCGACCCCAACCCGCACCTGGCGTTCGGCGGGCAGGGCACCCACTACTGCATCGGCGCCAACTTGGCCCGGATGGAGATCCGGCTGATTTTCGACGAAATCGCCAACCAGCTCCCGGATATCGCGAAGCTGGCCGAACCGCAACGACTGCGGTCCGGCTGGATCAACGGTGTCAAGGATCTGCAGGTCGCCTACCACGGCTGAGCCGTCGGCGGCGCGGCCAGGCGGTGTGGGCGCGGGGGTTCGAAAGAACCTTCCCGCCGCCCGGTAGCGGGCTATAGGCTCCGAGCAGGGGACTGCCGGACGTCCGGAAATTCAAGAGGAAAGCAGGTTTGCGGTGAAGACAAAGGGTGCGTTGCTCTGGGAGTTCAACAAACCGTGGTCGGTCGAGGAGATCGAGATCGGTGACCCCCAGAAAGACGAGGTCAAGATTCAGATGGAGGCGGCGGGCATGTGCCACTCCGACCACCACCTGATGACCGGCAGCATCCCCATGGCCGGCTTCCCGGTCCTCGGCGGACACGAGGGCGCCGGCATCGTCACCGAAGTCGGCCCCGGCGTGGAGGACATCGCCCCCGGCGACCACGTGGTGCTGTCCTTCATCCCGTCCTGCGGCAGCTGTCCGACCTGTCAGTCCGGACTGCGTAACCTGTGCGACCTGGGCGCCGGCCTGCTCAACGGGGTGGCGGTCAGCGACGGCACCTTCCGCGTCACCGCGCGCGGCCAGGGCGTCTACCCGATGACACTGCTCGGCACGTTCTCGCCGTGGATGGTGGTGCACAAGTCCTCGGTGGTGAAGATCGACCCGTCGATTCCGTTCGAGGTGGCGTGCTTGGTCGGCTGCGGTGTCACCACCGGCTACGGTTCGGCTGTCCGCAGCGCCGACATCCGCCCGGGCGAAGACGTCGCGATCGTCGGTGTCGGCGGGGTGGGTATGTCGGCATTGCAGGGCGCGGTCAACGCCGGCGCCCGCAACATCTTCGTCATCGACCCGGTGGACTGGAAGCGCGACCAGGCGCTGAAGTTCGGTGCCACCCACGTCTACCCGGACATCTTCGCCGCGATGGGCGGCATGATGGAGGTCACCGCCGGCCTGATGGCCCGCAAGGTGATCGTCACCGTCGGCGAGGTGCACGGCGCCGACGTCGACAACTACATGATCTTGACCGCCAAGGGCGGCACCTGCGTGCTCACCGCGATGGGGTCCATGCTGGAGAACCAGGTCACGCTCAACCTGGCGATGCTGACGTTGCTGCAGAAGAACCTGCAGGGCACCATCTTCGGCGGCGGAAACCCGCAGTACGACATCCCGCAGCTGCTGTCGATGTACAAGGTCGGCAAGCTGAACCTGGACGACATGGTCACCCGCCAGTACAAGCTGGAGCAGATCAACGAGGGCTATCAGGACATGCTGGACGGCAAGAACATTCGCGGCATCATCCGCTACACCGACGCGGACCGCTAGCGCGGCGGAGCCGGGCGAAGCGGGTCCGCGTTACAGCACAGCGGATCGGTAGCGCGGCGGCGCCGCGTACCAGTTAGCTCTGCGCTGAGGGCGAAGAAGTGCGAGAAGCACCCGCCCTCAGCGCAGAGTCAACGAAAGATTAGGCGGGCCGGAACACCAGACTGGCCTTGAGCTTGGTCTTGTTGCCGACCATGCCCAGAAAGTTCCCTTCCACAGCGAACTGTTTACGGGTGACGGTGGTCTCGGTGGTCAGTCGTACACCGCCGTCGTCGAGTGGTGCCACCTCGACCTTCAGCGGCAACGGTCCGGTGATGCCCTTGACGGTCAGTTCGGCGTCCAGCCGGGCGACATCGCCGCCGGCCGGCTCCCCACCGCTGACCACGACGGTGATGTCGGGGTAATGGTCGGTGTTGAAGAAGTTCGATCGGCGCAGGTCGTGGTCACGGGTGCCCAAGCCGGTGTTGATCGAGGCGGCCTTGATATCGACCCTGCCGGACACCGTCTTGTCGTCCTTGATCTCGCCGCTGCCGGTGAATTCGGTGAACGCGCCCCGAACTTTCAGCGCGCCCCACATGGTCCCGTTCTCGAATCGGATGCTGGACTGCCCAGGATCCAGATTCCAGGTTCCGACTGCTTTAGGACTGCTGAGAAATGTTGCGACAGATGACATCTCATCTCCTCCGCCTCCGGCGTAGCAAGCCCGCACGATGGGTATCAGCTCGTCCTCGATAATACGCAGCAGCGCCCGTTTAATCTGGCACTCGGCGCATATGCTGAACCCCATGACCACCGTGTTCACCAAAATCATCAACCGGGAGCTGCCGGGTCGGTTCGTCTACGAGGACGACGACGTCGTCGCCTTCTTGACCATCGAGCCGATGACCCAGGGCCACACGCTGGTGGTGCCCCGCGCCGAGATCGACCAGTGGCAGGACATCGACGGCGCCGTCTTCGCCCAGGTGATGGCGGTGACGCAGAAGATCGGCAAAGCGGTGTGCCGAGCGTTCGACACCGAGCGCGCGGGCGTGATCATCGCCGGCCTGGAAGTTCCGCACCTGCATGTCCACGTCTTTCCGACCCGCAGCCTGTCCGACTTCGGCTTCGCCGGTGTGGATCGCAACCCGTCAGCGGAATCGCTGGACGAGGCGCAGGCCAAGATCAAGGCCGCCCTGGCCGAACTAGGCTGAGGCTCAGACGATCTCAGCGGGCAGCTCGGCGGAGCGAGCCGAGGTGTCGGCAAGACGCGGCAGCGAGACCCGGAACGTGCAACCCTGACCCGGCGGAGAGCTGACGGTCACGGAGCCGTGGTGCGCCCGGGTCAGCGAGTCAACGATCGACAGCCCCAATCCGGTGCCACCGCTGGCCCGCGCCCGCGACGAGTCGGTCCGGAAGAACCGCTCGAAAACCCGCTCCACATCCTGCTCGCTCATTCCGGGGCCCTGGTCGACGACCTCGAGGATCGCGTCGTCGCCCTCCGTGCCGACCCGCACGGTGATCGCGGTCCCGTCCGGAGTGTGTTGCAGCGCATTGGAGACCAGATTGCTCAGCACCTGCCGCAGCCGGGCTTCGTCACCGAGCACCTCCGGGGTTCCCGGGCCGTCGAAGACCTCGAGTTCGACGGCGCGATTCGGTGCGGTGGCCCGGGCGTCGTGCACCGCGTCGGTGGCCAACACCAACAGGTCGACCCAGTGCCGCTCCAGCGGACGCTGAGCATCGGTTCTGGCCAACAGCAGCAGGTCCTCGACGAGCAGACCCATCCGGCGGGCTTCGCTTTCGATGCGCGACATCAACAACTCCACATCGCGGGCCGCACCCTGCCGGTACAGCTCGGCGAAGCCGCGAATCGTGGTCAGCGGGGTGCGCAGCTCGTGGCTGGCATCGGTGATGAACCGCCGCATCCGCTCTTCGGAGATGCGTGCACTCTCGGCCGAGGCCGCCGAGGAGGCCACCGCCTCCTGGATCTGCGCCAACATGCCGTTGAGCGCCAACGTGAGCCGTCCGACTTCGGTACGTGGATCACGTTCAGGCACACGGCTGTCCAACTGACCGGCGGCGATGGCCGCCGCGGTCCGTTCGACCTCTGCCAGCGGCCGCAGGCTGCGGTTGACCACCACATAGCCGGCGGCGCCCAGTACCAACAGCACCCCGACGCCGATCGTCACCCGCCACCAGGCCAGGTAGCGCAGCGTGGCCCGAGGATCGGACAGGTCCCTGGCCACGGTGATCAGCCTGCCGTTCTCGCCGTGCACCGACAACGCCCGCCACTGCACGCCCGACCCGTCGACCGAGCCGATCGTGATCGGCACCGATCCCACGTCGTTGTCCGGCGGCAGCAACGGCTCGGCGTTCTGGTCATTGACGACGGTCCAGATGCTGCCGTCGGGGTCGACGTCGCGGACGTAGAAGCTGGTCGGCGGCCGACCGGGATTGGGGTCCTCCCCCTCCCTCGACGGCAGCCGCCCGCGCTGTTCCAGGGCCCAGCCGTGGGCGGCGTCGATGAGCGTGGCGTCGATCCTGCCGATCAGACGGTGCCGCAAAATCGTGGTCACGGCGTAGCCCTGCGCCAGCAACCCGATGGCAACCATGGCCAGGGTCGCGGCGACCAGGCTGACTTTCAGCGGCAAGATGTCCCGAAGGGGTTTGACCATCCCCATATGCGTCGACCTATAACCCGTTTCCGGCCTTCACCGGCCACAGTCGTTCGTCGCGGTTTGCTCTCATCGCGGCTCGCGCAACACATAACCCACCCCGCGCAGCGTGTGCAGGAGGCGCTTTTCGCCGGTGTCGATCTTGCGCCGGAGGTAGGAGACATAGGACTCCACCACGTTCACGTCGCCGCCGAAGTCGTAGCGCCAGACGTGGTCGAGGATCTTCGGCTTGCTCAGCACCGTGCCGGCATTGATCACAAAGTACCGCAGCAAGGTGAACTCGGTGGGCGACAACGACACCGGTTGGCCGGACTTCCACACTTCGTGGGTGTCCTCGTCGAGTTCGATGTCGGCGAACGTCAGCCGCGAGTTGCGCGGTTCCTGGGCGCCCTTGCCCGCCCGACGCAGAATGACGCGCAGCCGGGCCACCACCTCCTCCAAGCTGAACGGCTTGGTCACGTAGTCGTCGCCGCCCAGCGTCAGCCCGGTGATCTTGTCCTGCAGTGAGTCGCGGGCGGTCAAGAACAGCGCCGGCGCGTCGATGCCGTCGGCGCGCAGCCGGCGCAGCACCCCGAATCCGTCCATGCCCGGCATCATCACGTCGAGGATCACCGCGTCCGGCCGGACCTCGCGCGCGCGGTCCAGCGCCGCCGGCCCGCTGGAGGCCGTGTAGACCTCGAACCCCTGGAATTTCAGGCTGACCGACAACAGTTCGACGATGTTTGTCTCGTCATCGACGACGAGAACTCGGGCCTCCGGTGCGGCGTCTTGCGCGGCTGTTGCTCCCATAGCGTCAATTCCCTCGCGGCCTGGTGAAAATGACCTGGATATTGGCTGTACGTTTGTTGTCAATCAAACTAGCTGATACCCGCTCCGAACGACCCCTAGACTGGCCTGGTGAGCCTGGTCAAACAGCTGATTGCCGTGTCCACCGCTCCGGCGCGCATCGGTCTGTCGATCGCCGACGCCAGTCTCGGCGTCGCCACGACGGCGCTCGGGCTGGCCCGCCAGGCCCTCGGCGAGGCCGGTAAGCAGGGCTCGAACAGCTCCATGGCGCACATGCTGGGCTTGGACGACACCATCGCCAGGGCTAACCGGCTGGCCAAGTTGATGGACGACGACGCACCGCTGGGGCGTGCGCTGGCACCGGGCGGCCCGGTAGACCGGCTGCTGGCTCCGGGCGGCCTGGTCGACCAGCTGACCGGACCAGGCGGGGTCGTTGACCGGCTCACCGCCGAGGGCGGCGGGCTGCAGCGGGCCCTGCAGCCCGGCGGCCTGGTCGATCAGCTGACCGACGAAGACGGGCTGATCGAACGACTGCTGTCCGAGGACGGGTTGGCCGACCGGTTGCTGTCCGAGGGCGGGCTGATCGACAAGCTGACGGCCCGTAACGGGCCCCTGGAGCAGCTCGCCGGTCTCGCCGACACCCTGGGGCGGCTGGCCCCCGGCATGGAGGCTCTGGAGCCGGCGATCGAGACCCTGCAGGAAGCGGTGATCGCGCTGACGCTGGTGGTCAATCCGCTGAGCAACATCGCCGAACGCATCCCGCTGCTGCCGCGCCGGTCCAGCCGGCGCTCTTCGCCGCGGACGGTGCGCTCCCAACGGGTGATCGACCAGGACCCGACCGATCCCCAGAGTTGAGGCCGCTGGCCGCTAAGCTGGCAGCGCTAGACCCGCCTCCTTAGCTCAGTGGCAGAGCAGCGCTCTTGTAAAGCGCAGGTCGTCAGTTCAATCCTGACAGGGGGCTCCACCACTGACCAAGCGCTGACTAGTCGCGGGTCAGGTACTCCAGCACCACGCGGGTAAAGGCGTCCTTGGCCTCGATCATGGTCCAGTGCCCACAGTTGGGGAACACGTGCACCTCGGCGTTGGGAATAGTCCGCATCGGGATCAGCGCCATGTCCAGCGGGCTGACCCGGTCGTCGCGGCCCCAGGTGACCAGTGTCGGCGCCTTCAGCCGGTGCATCATCGCCCACGGCAGCGGCCCCTTGGACGCCTGCATCATCTTCACCATGCCTGCGAAGGCTTCCTTGCCGTACATCCGCCGGGCGCTGGCCAGGGTGTCGGGGTCGGTGGCCAGTGCCCACCGCTCCTCGATCAGTTCTTCGGTGATCACCGACGGGTCGTAGACCATCGAGTGCAGCCAGCGCACCAGTGCGTCGCGGCTGGGGTTGTCGACAAAGTCCTGCAGCAACCGGATGCCCTCGGCCGGTCCCGGGCTGAGCAGGTTGGTGCCGATGCCGCCGATGGTCACCAGCCTGCTCACCTTGTCGGGGTTGCCGATCGCGTAGCCGATGCCGACGCCGCCGCCCATCGAGTTGCCCACGATGCTGAACTGGTCCAGCCCCAGCGCTTCGGCGAAGGCCGGCACCGCGCCGAACGCGGTCACCATGGGATGCCCGCCGAAGTCGTCGCTGACCCCGAACCCCGGGAATTCCAGCACCAGGCAGCGGAAGTGCTCGGCGAAGGCGGGCAGCACGCCACGGTAGTTGCGCCATCCGGTCACACCCGGCCCAGAGCCGTGCAGCATCAGCAGCGTCGGTCCGTCACCGGCTTCGTGGTAGCGCAGGACCCCTTGCTCGGTGGTCACCTCGCGCAGGGTCTCGTCGTGGCTCAACTCGGCCGGCATGTGTCTCCTCAAAGATCCCGAAACTCTTTAGACACGCTAACGCCGGACGCTGCCCGTCGCGGTGCCGGGGTCGGGGTCGGGGTCGGTACCTTGCCCGCGCTGGCCCCGCCGTCGACGGCCAACTCGGCTCCGGTCATATACGCCGAGGCGTCCGAGGCCAAGAAGGCGACCACGTCGGCGACTTCGGAGGGCATTCCGATGCGGGTCAGCGGCGCTGCCGGATGCCGGCCCGGGCCGGGCCGGATGCCCAGATGCGCGACCATCGGGGTGTCGATCATGCCGGGATGCACCGAATTGACTCGAATTCCGTAGGGCCCCAACTCGATTGCAGCGACCTTTGTCATGCCGCGCAGTCCCCACTTCGATGCCCCGTAGGCGCTGTAGCCGGCCAGGCCCTGCAACCCGGCCTGCGACGACACATTGATCACCGACCCTCCGCCGCTCGCCCGCATCGGCTCCACCACCGCCTTGACGCCCAGAAACGCCCCGATAAGGTTGACCCGCAGCATCGCCTTGAAGCCCGCGGCGGACTGCTCGACGAGCGGAACCGACTGGCAGATGGCGGCATTGTTGACCAGTACGTCCAGCCGCCCGAACTCGCTGACCGCAGTCTCGACCACGGTCTCCCACCCGGCCTCGTCCCCGACGTCGTGCCGCACGAACCGGGCCCCGAGTTCGGTGGCGACGCGCTCCCCCTCCTCCAGCACATCGGTCAGCACCACTTGAGCGCCCAGCGAGGTGAACAGCCGGGCCTCAGCGGCGCCCTGCCCGCGCGCCGCCCCGGTGATGATCGCGACTTTGCCCTTCAGATCCACCAACGTCATCTCCTCAGACCGTCTTCACGTCGAGGCCGGTGATCAGGACTTCACTGAGCCGGCGGGGGATTTCGGTGAGTGCCGCGGTCACCACGATCTGACGCGGCAGGTTCACATACTTGCGGCGCCGCTCGACGGCATCGGCGACCGCATTGGCCACGAACACCGGATCCAGTGCTTCCCGCGGCTGCATCCGCCACCGCTCGAAGCGCTCGATCACCCGACGCGTCGGGCCGAATTCACGGATGTTGTCGATCATGTCGGTCTTGACCGACCCGAGCTGAACCAGCGTGGTGCCGACCGGGGTACCGCGCAGTTCCTGGCGCAGTCCGTGGGTGAACTGGCTCAGACCGGCCTTCGAGGTGCCGTACAGGGTGAGGCCCGGCGTGATGCTCAGCGCGCCCATCGACGACACGTTGACGATGTGGCCCCGACCGCGAGACACCAGCCGCGGCATGAGCGAACGGCTCAGCTCCATCGGCGCAGCCAGGTTGACCTGCAACACTTCTCGCACCGACTGCGCCGAGGTGTCGGGCAGCAGACCGACGTGGTCCAGGCCGGCGTTGTTGATCAGCACGTCCACCGGCCCGTCGGATTCCACCCGCTCGATCAAGGTCTCCACGGCCGCGGGGTCGGACAGGTCGGTCGGGTAGGCCTTGCCGTCGAGCTCCTTGGCCAGGATCTCCAGGGCCGCACCATCGCGTGCCACCAGCGCGACGTCGGCGCCACGCTCGGCTGCCACCTGGGCGATGCTCCTGCCCAGACCACGGCTGGCGCCGGTGATCAAGACCCGAGCGTTCCTCAGTTGCATGGTGATCCTTCCGGTAGGGCCGCACGGAGCACCGCGCAGACGTCGTCGCTGGCCTGAGCGGCGAAGGGCAGATGGTCCGCCAGGTTGAAGAAGCCGTGGAAGCCCTGCGCGTAGCGCGTGACGCTGGCCGCAACACCCGCGTCCTCAAGTCGCCGGGCGTACTCCTCGCCCTCGGAACACAGTGGGTCCAACGCGCCGGTGACGACGTGGGCCGGCGGCAGCCCGGTGAAGTCACCGAGGATCGGTGAGGCCAGCACGTCGGTTCGGTCGCCGTCGCGGCCCAGGTACTGCTCGGTGAACCACTGCATGTGGGCCGCGGTGAGGGTCCCGTTGGGGGCAGGTCGGGCACCGGACGCCGGCGTCTGCTTGCGTCGCTGGTCGACGACGGGATAGATGAGCAACTGGAACGCGATCGCCGGCCCGCCGCGGTCCCGGGCGAGCATGGCGACCACCGCGGCGAGGTTGCCTCCGGCGCTGTCACCGGCGACCACCAACCGCGCCGGATCGCCGCCGAGCTCGGCGAGGTGGGCGGCCACCCACCGCGTGGCCGCCCAGGCGTCATCGATCGCGGCGGGGAACGGCGATTCGGGCGCCAGCCGGTAGTCGACCGACACCACGATCGCCCCGACGCCGTTGGCGAGCCGGCGACAGCAGGAGTCGTGCGAGTCGAGGTCGCACAGCACGAAGCCGCCGCCGTGGAAGTAGACCAGCACCGGCAGCTTCTCGCGGGGCGTGCCCGGGTCGAGGGGGAAGTAGATGCGCACCTGCATCGGGCCGGCGGGGCCGGGTATGTGGCGCTCGTCGACCCAGCCCACCGGGACGGGTCTGGCCGGGCGCCGGCTGGCTTTCAGGCTGGCCCGCACCTGGACCGCGTTGCCGTCACCGGCCGCGATGGATGCGAAGGCCGCGCTCATCCGGTCGGCCAGCTCGGTCTGCATCGAGGCGATATCGCTCACGCAGCGCAACGTAGGACGTCGGCGCCGCCGGCAAATCCCGATGTCCCACTGTGTGAGACAACGTGTCGGGCCGGGCACACCGCAGGCATACAAGTGAACCGGACCACATCACTGCGATAGCGAGTGGAGCGACATATGCGGCGCCTGACCGGCGAGGACAACAGCTTTCTGGCGTGGGAGAACGCCGCCCAACCGCAGCACACCATCAAGGTGATGGTGCTCGACCCGAGCCAGGGACAACACAGCCAGCAGCCACTCACCTTCGAAGCGGTCCGGGCCATGGTTCCGGCCCTGGTCGAGCGGGTCGAGCCGCTGCAGTGGCAGCTGCTGATGCCCCGGTTGCGGCTCGGCCGGCCCTGGTGGGTGGCCCGGCCTCACATCGACGTCGCTCACCACGTCCAGCGGGTCACTCTCGCCGCGCCCGGTGGTGATCACGAACTGGCGACCGCGATCGACGCGATCTTCCACGACCGGCTCGATCGCAGCCGCCCGGCCTGGCAACTGTTCTACGTCGACGGCCTGGCCGACGGCAGGATCGCGTTGATCTGGAAGATCCACCATGCCGTCGCCGACGGGACGGCCTCGCTGCGCATCCTGGAGGCCCTCTGCGGCACGGACATGACCGCGTCGAATCCCCGGCGCGACGAGCGGCGGCCGGCGCCGTGGCACTGGCTGCCGATGGTGGCGCGCCATCAGCTCGCCGCAGCGGTCGGCCTGCCGCGGGTGGTGGCCCGCACCGTCGCGGTGAGCCGGGTCATCCTGGCGCGCCGCCGCGCCGGTAAGCCGGGCTACGCCGCCGCGTTTGCCGCACCCGGGGCTCGCTTCAACGCGCCACTGACCGCGGAGCGACGCTTTGCCTTCCGCGGCTGCGACATGACCGTCATCAAGCAGGTCGCTCGGGCCT
The DNA here is from genome assembly GCF_900604305.1 of Mycobacterium sp. P7213. NCBI lineage: Bacteria > Bacillati > Actinomycetota > Actinomycetes > Mycobacteriales > Mycobacteriaceae > Mycobacterium > Mycobacterium sp. P7213. The sequence goes on along the minus strand of NZ_UWOA01000058.1, from coordinate 1,241 downwards.
GCGGCGTGACGGTCAACGACGTGTTCCTCGCGGTCTGCAGTGGGGCGTTGCGCGGCTACCTCGACCGGCACGGCGAACTGACCGAGGAAGCCCTCACCGCGGTGGTGCCGGTGTCGATGCGCCCGCCGGAGGGCGACCCCTGGGGCAACAAGGTGGCCCGGTGGAACGTCGCGCTGGCCACCGACATCGCCGATCCGCTTGAGCGGCTGAGCGCGATCGCCGCGGCGACTCGGACCGCCCGCGAGGTCCAGGCCGAACGCGACCTATGGCTGCAGCACGACTGGATGGAGTACTGGCCGCTGTTCTGGTTCTACTCGCGCGCCCTGCCGCTGATCGGTGAGCGAACCACCCACCGGCCGACGTTCAGCCTGATCGCGTCGAATATGCGAGGGCCGCAACAGCTTTGCTTCGGCGGTGCGCCGGTCGAACGATTGATCTCATCAGGCCCGCTGGTGTTCCCGATGGGGTTGAACTTCACCGGGTGGAGCTATGAGGGTCAGCTGACGATCGGGGTGCTGAGCTGTGCGGCGCACCTGCCCGACCCCTGGCAGATCGCCGACGGCCTGCCCGCGGCACTGGCCGAGCTGGCGAGTGCGGCCTCAGCGGTCGAGGTCGTCGAGCAGCCGCAGCGCCAGCCGGCATCCGGTGTGGACGTCACGCCACAAGCGGGCGACCGGGTCTGAGGCGTCCAGCGCGTGGCCGCGGCTGCTGCCCAGCACGCGGTCGGCGGCGTCACGCGCCCGGACGGCGGCCTGGCGCTGAGCCCGCGCCGCGGCCCGCGGGTCCTGGGACAGCGACGCGACGATCTGCAGCGTGGCCGCGTCGATATCGGCGGCAGCCCGGGCCGCCTGCCGGGTCGACACCGTCAGGTCGTCGGCCTCCGCGCTGCCGTAGGAGGCGGCCAGCTTCTCCCGAACCTGGGCGACGTGCGCCTGCCACAGTCCGTCGGCGGCACCGGCCACCGCGGCGGCTGCGGCCGCACCGGTGACCACGACGGCACCGTCGTCGCGCGTCGCGAAGACCCGCTCACCGGCGATCGGCAGCGCCGAGACCGCCACGTCGGCCAGACCGGCCCCGGACATGCCGGCCGGTGTGGAGGGCGCCGACACCGTCACGTCGGCGCGTGGAACCAGCACCAGACGGTCACCGTCTGCGGGCAGCAGCAGCCAGTCCGCGGTGTCGGCGCCGGTGACGTCGCACCAGCGCCGACACCGCGGACTGGCTGCTGCTGCCCGCAGACG